>JAIPIC010000024.1 GCA_021734865.1 Candidatus Woesearchaeota archaeon
GGTAACAGAAAACTGCACATACGAGTATGGACTCGTGTGAGCAGTTTTTGGAACTGATAATCGCAATTATAAGTACGGAAAAATGGTACATTTTTTGTACAAGAAATGCATATGCATTTCTTTGTATTGAAAATCTCGCACTAAAGTGCGGGGTATTTGAATCCCGATGAAACCCTCGCAAGCGAGATTTTCAATAATGATGTGTTAAAAAATAAGACAATTGAGTAATTCGGATGGAAATTCAGTGTATATCATATCTCAGGATCGCTCCAATACCACCAAGTCCATCAAGTTTATTCCCTCCATCGTGTTCACTTGAGATTATGTGGACTTCGGCCTTGATACTTTCGGCGTTCTTAAGCATGTAATCTAGCCGCTGGTATGTGTTATCTTTACGCATCTTTTTGATAAGGCCTTCGGTGACAATAACAGACTGGGCAGCTCCTGAATTGATGTGTTTTTCAACTTCGACAATTCCATAACCTGAGAGTTTGCCCTTAGATATATTTTCAAGCAACTGTTCGACTAAAGCCATCTCCTGGGAGACTCGGTCATCTTCAAGCGCTTTTTTAAGTTCTGGGCGTCTGAGTATTTCCTGTACACCATTTTTACCGCTATCATGGCAGGTTGCTAGTATTATTTTCTTTTTTATTTCAGGATCAATTTTTTTTGCAAAATCTTCTTTGAAAAATGCCGGGCTTCCGACAACTGCTTTGCTTGCGTTGTACCTTTCGATGTATTCTTTAAGGATATTGCCCAACTGTGAATAAAACCCTTCTCCTGACACATTATCATCAGGATCACCCTTTTTATGGACATTTCCAGAAAATTGCGTAAGGATTCTCACACCTGATCTCTCAAGGAGTGCTATAGTCGCATGTTCTCTATCCATAGCTACAATTAGAATGATTGATCCTTTGGCTTTGACTGCTTCATCAAGTCTCTTCAGCTGATACAACGGCCAGCGCTTGATTATCTGGATTTCTGAACCAGGCTCAATGTTAAAGGTATGGTATGAACCATGCGTAACGTCATCAGGTCCGGCTGTAATCTTCCCTAGAGCTCGCAGTCCATCAATAAATTCAACTTTCTCTGTTGCTATCTCAAGCTTAACCTTCTTTGTGACTATGGCACGCTTACGGTCCTCTTCCCCTCCCATCTTTATTTTTCTGATAGTTAGGCCCTTTATTCGGTCCCCTTTCTCAATTGTCTGACTAAGATACCATAAATCATCCAGATTTTCAACTTTGATTTTAATTATCCCAGCTTTAAGGTTTTTGAGGAGAATCTTCATAATTAGGAGAAAAGCTTATATATATTTTAAATTATTGTATATCCGATGAGAAAGAGGATGAGAAAGGCTCAGGCGTCGGGTGCAACCGCTGCTGTATTTGTTGCTGTACTTGCCCTGCTGATGGTTCTGTATATTCTTTTCCTTCCACCAGAAGACAGAGAGGCACTTTTGGGAAGTGGAAGCACAGCCACTGCTTCAAGTGGAGATAACGATGATTATACTCATAGAATTTATAATGAGACTGTTCTTGCAAAGAGCCCAGGAAGGCTTGATTATCTTAAATTTGATGAATATGAGCACGATCTTCCAGCGATAAACCTTTATCGAACAACTTCTGCAAATGAAATACTTAAAGAAGCGGCCTTTGTTGTAAGAAATGGTTGGTTTGATAATCAGAAAAAGACAATCAGCTTCAATGTTCGCGATATTGATAATATGAAGAATTTTGTGATGTCTTTTGAGTGTAAAATCCATAATGGAAGACTAAGGGTCACATTAAATGATGAAATAATCCTTGAGGATTATGTGGACAATTATAATGTTGGTCCTGTTGATATCCCTGTCAATATTTTGAGTTCAACCAATTCACTTGAGTTTGAAGTGAGCGAAGTTGGCTGGAAGTTCTGGACAACAAATGAATATAATATCAATAATTTGCAAATTGTGGCAGATATAACAGATGTATCAAAGGATTCAGGAAAAAGTGTGTTTTATTCTTCGTATGAAGAAGTTAAAAACATGGATTCAGCTTCTTTAAGATTTAATCCAAACTGCAACAGCGAAGCAGGCTATTTATCAATAATGTTCAATGATCGGAGTATATATGATGCTGTTCCAGACTGCGGTGTTATTAATAAGGTTGAGATACCAATAGGGTATTTCAGTTCTGGAGAGAATGAGGTTGTATTCCGGACAGAAGAAGGATCATACCTAATAGATCAGATTCAGGTTCAGACAACTCTGGACGAACCAAATAATCCAGTCTATATGTTTGAATTAGAACAAGAATTATTCAAAGAAAAACTAAGCAAGCCAAGAGCTGACTGCGGTGAGATTGACGGAGTATGCCCTGAAGATTGTGATGATGATAATGATAAGGATTGTTGTTTCAACAATAATCCCGACGCATTCTGGTGTGACGTCAAGACGTCCGATGAGGACGATCGATGCATCAAACTCATTGATGAAGAAAAATGTGAGAAATGCGCATCAGGATATGAAGACATTGATGGTGATCCACACCAATATTGTGAAAATCTTTGTGGAGACGACACTGATAATCTCTGTCCTGAAGGGTGTTCAAGGCATTATGATTCTGATTGTTGTTATAATGATTTTGAGAATGAATCAACAAATTATTATTTCTGTCCTGGGCAGCCAACCACCGGTGCAGACTCAATATGCCTTCCATCAGTAAGGGTTTCTGAATGCCTAACGTGTGAGGAAGGTTATGAAGACGAGGGTGGCTCTGAACCAGATGTTTGCTCTGGAGTGTCTCCTGAGTATGATGAAGAGAAAGTTCTTAGGGACGGATATAATGTTAATCTTACTATTGATTTTGTTGATGATGTAGATAGCAAGGATATCAGAATTCTCATTAATAGTCACACTGTATGGGTCCATACAAGGGACGTTCAGTATTCCAGAATCATCAACAGTTATATCGAACCGGGAACCAATTCCATCAAACTAATACCTGAATCTACTATGGATATAAGACAGGTTAGAGTCCTTTTAAAGGATTGAACATTTGCCATTTTTCTTAGAAAAGTTTAAATGTCTGCGATGAATAGAAAGTTTAATAGACGATAGTCTGGTGATAGCTTGCCTGATGAAGATGAAATAGAGATGGAGAAGAAGCTTAGAAATGAGTTGCGAGGTATCCGTAGGTCTATCGATGAAAATAATCCTAATGTAAATGTCGATACAAAATTTAATCCACATATCGAAACTAATGTGCACGGGTCCCAGCAGCCTGCACAAAATTTCCCAAAAACTGTCGAACTGCACAACGATGCACCAAGAGAAAAACAAAAAGTCGAGATCAAAAATATTATGGGAAAAGCGTGGCAGGGCTTAAAAAGTGCAAAAAATTTGACTAAATCTGCAGCAGATAAAGTAGCAAATGTAAGCACCACTACAATTCTATTTGCTTCATTAATACTATTTTTCTCTGACATAGGTGCAACAAGATTTAATGGGATCAGTACCAGCCAACTACAGTTTTTCATGACGATCGATCAAATTATACCTGTATTGCTGTTTTCTTTGATTATTTCCTTGCTATATTGGTGGATAAGCGGCTCGACTGTTGCAGATTTCTTCATGGCGTTCCTACTTACAACTGTTACTTATTTCCTATTGACTAAGTCAGGCGGACCAAACCTTGGTCCCATAATGCACATCATGTTTGCATATTGGGTATATATGTCAATTATCCGCAGAGTGTCGCCAAGCAGCGCTATGGCTAAGATGTACCTCATATTACTCTTATTGCTTGATTTCCTAGCATTCCCACTTCTTGGATCTATGACTACTAATTTAAGCGAATCCTATACAATAATTAGCTACCTTGCAAACAGACTTATTTTTCCTTTCTGGACTGTTGCGATATTGATTGTAACTCCTCCTGAGGCAAAGGGAGCTAGATGGAGACGTATTTTTACAATGATGCTTATGTTTATGTTTATATTTAATTTTATGACAGAATATAATGTTAGTATAATGGATTTGCGTGCCCAGATCTCACCTGCTCAGGAATACCAAGCAGCTCAATACTACCGACGTGCTGTCCAAGGGCTTGGGGTCTTCAAAGATGATATCCTTGCCAGTTTCAAGACAGGTCTTTCAACATTTATGCGAACAGCGATGGGTGCTGAGCCTTATGATGTATACTTTGGGCATGTGCATGATAATGAAAAGAAAAAACTAGGGGTTTTTTTCACTAGCTTTTCTCCTCAAGCGCAGAAATTCTTCAGGAATGAAAAGCCAGTTTTATTATCTACTGTAACAGCAGAAGCAATGGGCGATTCTTTGGATGTGACATTCTCATGCTATGAAAAACTGGGTACAGCTTATGGAACACAAGGAAAAGTTGATCCAACAAATAAAACTGTTATTGCATATGATTCCTTTGGAGTCACATGTTATTTTGATCCGATGACTCCAGGATCAAAAACCGCTGAAATTCGAGCTAATTATATGTTCCAGACCATGTCTGGCAACGAGTTTTATACTCTACCGGCCTCAAAACAATTCGTAAACGGCAGACCACAATCTAAGCAGGAAGTTCTGTCTTCCATCGGAGGAAAAAGAAGCCTAAAACCTATTGAACCAGTTACAGGCGGACCGATGACTATCGGTTTAAGGTTTCAGGGAGATCACCTATTCTTTGTAGATGAAGAAAATGACCAGACCGATACCCTTGTGCTAAATATAGGTAAGAATGCTGATTATATTGGAGAAATAATGAGTTTAGAAAAAGTACAGCTTTATCTTCCAAGTGGCACGGAAATAACAGATGATGCCATTCAATCAAAATTCATTGAAATAACCGACGAAACTGAAATTAAGAATGCTCTGGATAATCAAGATCCAGATCTCTATGAAGATATGAAAAGCAAGGATTACACATTTTACAAACTCGATGAATCAGAACTTAGAAAACCTGAAGTCATGTCTGGGGTGTCGCAATATTCAGCTAAAGTCAAGATTACAGGAGCAGCACAAAAAGGCTCAGAAATAACAGATCACTTAATCAAGCTGTTTGTGGAATATGAATATCAAGCAAAGTCTACTGCAACTTTTGAAATAAATTCAAAAACTTATGGTCAGATTACAGAACCAGAAAAGGAGTTCCAGCTAGAAGAGTGCAGTACATCTGTTTGGAAATTCGCTGTTGAAGGTGGAAAGCTTGACCCTGACATCGCAAAATGGGTCAGGGAAAACTACGCATTCATAGATAGTGCAAAAGATAAATTCAGAAAAAGTCAAATGACAGAAGTCGAGCAAAATGCATTAATCGCCGCAGTCTCACATGTCAGAGTGGGCGAAAGCAATGATGTCAGCAGCATTATATACACACAAGCAGAACGTCTAGGAGAGGCACTGGAAGATTCGCTGGAAGAATATAGTAATAGTAACCAGAATTATGACACTGATCGTTATAGACCAAGAGTCATCGAAAGAGCGCTTTTGATATTTGAAGGAAAAGATGATATAACAGAGAGTACAGTGTCAGGTTTTGAAATGATAACCAAATATAAAATAAGAGAGATGCTAACTTATCTGTGTAAACCTCTCACACTTACAGTGAGCGATAAATTGGGCTCAGAAAACACAGAAGGTATTAAGCTTGGCTTCGGAAAGCTTTTTAGTGACGACGATTATGATAAGCTTATTGTGTACAAAGTAGCGTACAGCAAGGCAGTGGCCAGTTTTGATGATGGACAATCAACTGTTAAAGCTATTGAAGCAGATGAGTTAATTACCCTGAATAAAGGAAATTATGAACTGCTTGTGAGAGCTTATTATAAGAATACTGAAAATGCAATATGTGCAGAAAGTGACAGGTTAACTGTAAAAGTAACAAGCCCAGAAACAACTGAAACGGATACAGCAACAAGTCCATGAAAAAAATGAAAAAAAGACAAATCACTCAATCAATCATAAGTAATAATTATAGTAAGCGAATTAGATTATTTTTCATTCCAATCTGCCTACTGACGTTTGGGCTACTTTTAACTGGTTGTCAGCTTGTAGGTGGTGGTGATAAAGATCCAAAAGCACTAACTCTTGAGGATATAAGAGTTGGAACAGACGGTCTTGTCGTCAATTTTTTGGAGAAATCACCCCCTGCTGAAATGTATGAATCTACCGGAGTGGATACACCTATCAGTATTGGTTTGGAACTGACAAATGTTGGGGCATTTGATGCCGAGACATATTTTGAACTTAAAATAAGTGATAAAATAGCTTTAAGTGATTCTGAAAGGGTAGATACACCCCAAACAACTTTTGATCTGAGCGGTTTTGGTGAGGACAGCAGTTCCAGTAGTAATCCTGGCTGGTTTGTAACTGACAAATTTTCGATACCTGGCAAGACACTTACTGATCCAAGAGGAGGTTTCATGTTCCTAAGATTCCCTGCAGAGGTTGGCACTCTTGCAAAAGGTTTTGAATTCTATGACGCAAGACTGACTGCAAGTGTCTGTTATTCATACAAGACTATAGCCACTCCAACCATATGTATTGATCCAGACCTATACCAATCTACCACTAAAGCCTGTGAATCAAAGGAAGTTAGCCTTGAAAATCAGGGAGCACCGATAGCAGTTAAGAAAGTTAATCCAATTTCTCAGAAGACAAACGACGGAGTTAGGGTTATCCTGGAAGTTGAAGTGGCAAATGTCGGTGGAGGTTCTGTTTTCTATGGAGACTCAGGAAATAATATTGATAGTATCTGCAAAGGGGGCGAGATCATGAATAGTTACTCGTATGTTGTAAGATTAAATGGAAAGGAATGTAAATCTGATAAAGGTGCTCTAATGACAGACCTAACATCAATGTTTAGATGTACATTTGATTTTGACCAGTCTGAAGCCTTCTCAACTCCTGTAGAAATAGAGCTTGATTATGGATATCAAAAATCATTCTCAAAAACAGTCCATATTAAATCACTCGCTTGAGTTCCCTCATAAACTGACGGCAATGGAAATGTTCAACAAGTTATGGATTAGCATTCTTTCTTGAACAAATATATTTGATCAACAAGAAAATAAGATGAATCATCAATCACAAGGAATAAAGCTTAAATAATAAATTGAATAATGTACTTTATATGAAATCAAATCTATACATTTCAACTATTTTTATCATCGCAATAATCACTCTCGCGGGATGTGTAAACATCCAAAAGCCTACAACATCTGATGCAAATTATTTCAAAGGAAACAAGGGGATTGTACTCAATTTTCTTCCTAATATGCCGCCTGACACAATATATGCAACAAAATCAGGATCCGACTTGATTGAAAGTGATGCATTCAAAGTACAGATAGAGGTCAGAAATAAAGGAACATACCCTATTGATGGCAGTGGTAATATCAAAGTATGTGCGAGCGGATTTGATACAAATCTTGTGGACGGGTTGTCCCTTGGTACTGTGACTTTCCCAGATGCTGTATCTATGCAGAATCCAAATGGTGGAATTGAAGTAATAGACGCTGGAGATGTTACATTCAGGATACCAAAGACAACAGATTCTTATTCAACAAACATACAACTGACAACCCATTATGATTACAAGACTTATTACAGCGGAGATATATGTGTTGATCCAGATCCAACAACAAGTGAAGGTGACACATGTAAACCTTCTGCATACAAGAGCGCAACCGGCCAGGGAGCCCCGCTTTCCGTTACAGGTATTGAGACAACTCCTGCTGCTGGGAATGCAATTATTAAGCTCACTGTTGAAAATAAGGGCAATGGGAGGATTACGAACAAACTCCCGTCAGACTGCAGTACACAGCTTGATTTCAATGATTATGATATGGTCAAGCTTGAAAGCTTAAGCATTGGGACAAATTCCGATGTATCTGAGCATTGCACACCTAAAGAGATCAGATTAAGCCAAGGCAAGGGTTCTGTATATTGCAGTATTCCCCTGGAAGGTAGTCAGACAACCTCTTTCCGGACGATTCTTAATGCAGTATTTTCCTATAATTATAAACAGAGTATATCCAAATCTGTCAAGGTTGTAATGTTGAAAACCGGGTGATTTGCAGTGCATAATTGTCATCCATCAAGCAATATTCGGCCCATATATATCTTGAAGATATTTTCTATAATAACTGCGTTATTTATGATATCTGCATGTCAACTTATTCCAAGTGGTCAGACTGGAACTGGCACAGATACCAAAGATATCTATAAGGGTAAAGAAGGAGTGTCAGTATCTTTTGTCAGTAAGATGCCACCGACAACTGTATATGCTGATGACTGCACTGACGAAGAATGTAAGACAAGTCCATATGCTTTCTATCTTAAGATCAAGAATTCTGGAGCGCACAGTCTGAGCAGTTCTGGTTCCATATATTTAAGCGGTTTCAATACGGCACTTGTTGAAAATATGCCCAAGACCTTTAATCTTCCTGATCTAAGTGGAAAGTCAAGAGAGTTTCCAGACGGAGAAGAATCTGTCGAAAAGATTGATGAAGATGTAGTATTCAAAATCCCTAAAAACACTGACACTTATGATCTCACTTTACTTGCAAATGCATGTTATAGCTACAAGACTTATTCAACATCACAGATCTGCGTCGATCCCGATCCGACAAGGAATTCAGATGACGCCTGTTTTGCATCTGATATCAAAATGTCAGATGGGCAAGGAGCACCTATTGCAGTTTCAGGTGTTCAGATCGATTCATCACTTAACAGAGTTCTTCTCATAATTGACATCAAGAATGTTGGTGGAGGTAAAGTCATCAAAGACATATCCGAATGCCCTTCTCCAAAACTGAGTTCTCAAGATATTGTAAATATCGAAAGTGTTAAATTAGCAGGTGAAGAAATTGACTGTAAAGTGACTGAGTTGCGTATGAGTGATAAGGAAGGCAAACTTTATTGCTCAATTGATACAACAGGCACTTCTGCTTATTATTCTCTTCTGGAGTTAACATTAAATTATGGTTATATTAAGTCAGTTGCAAGCACTATTTCAGTGAAGCAGATCGACTCAAGATAAGCAATATTTGGTTCAATGTTACAATAATTTAAATATGTCATCCGCATATATCCCTCTTATCGACGAAAACAAAACAAAAGTTTTATAAAATCCTTCAAATATAACTAATACATGAAATACGCTTGGCTCGTGTGTTTAATCTTATTAGTAGGCGGTTGTACACAGACTAGAACAACACATGTCGATGAAAGATATTATACTGGAATCGACGGTATAACTATGAAATTTCTTACAGGCTCACCGCCTGATACTGTCTATGTAGACAGTGACAATATGTTATCAAGTGAAAACGCATATGCCTCTGACGAATATCCTTTTATTATTGAATTCCAGAATCTTGGTGCGTACCCCTATACACAAACAGGAACGACTTACGGAACTGCCCAAGCAAGTGTTTATCTGTCTGGATTTGAGCAGTCTCTCGTCGAGTTAAGTAGCACAATAAATGGTGAAACCATCAGTGTTGAAGGAAGAAATGAAGATAACCCAATCGGTGGTTATGATACTGTTGAAAGAGAAGCCAGATTCAAACTTCCTGTTTCATCGACGAGTTACATTACAAAGATCAATGCAATCGCATGCTACAATTACGGAACACTTGCGTCTGGTACTATCTGTATTGACCCAGACCCATCAAACGACGATAATGACGTCTGCTCTACGCATGGGACAACTTTTTCTGGTGGACAGGGAGCACCTGTAAGCGTAACATCTCTTGAAGTTGAACCAATGAAAAATAAAGTTTTAGTTAAAATTAATATCAAAAACTCAGGAAGGGGAGAAGTCGTCGATAAATCCAAAATTACAGAATGTCCTTTCAATCTGGACTATAATGAAAAAGGTTATGTAGAACTAGAAACTATTAGGCTCGGTGCCCAATCCGACACGCAAGCTGGTCTAAATAAAGGAAATTGCCGTCCGACTAAACTCAGACTCGAAGATGGTTATGGCACTATCCATTGTACGCTTGATGTTGCTGATCATGACGCAGCTTTTGTCACAACCCTGCAAGTAGAGCTAGGGTATGGTTACAAGGATTCAATTACTAAAAATATAAATATAAAGAGAATATAAAATACATCATATAAAATGAGGATGATACAATGAAACGTTTAATTTTACTATTGGTACCATTAATTTTGGTTTTTGGATGCACTGACGGTTCTTCGTCTACAACCCTAGGTTCAAAAGACAGGCCCTTTCTTGGAGGTACTTCAGGATTATCCATAGATTTTGAAGAAGATGCCCCTCCACCTGAGGTTTTTGACCAAGGACAGTATGCTTTTGACGTGAGTGTCAAGCTTGAGAATCACGGTGAATCCGAGATTGCACAATCAGACTGCAAAGTCACACTCAGCGGAGTTGCTCCTGATGATTTTGGAAAAAGTTCAGGAGATTTTGAGAAAAACCCAGATAAAGATATCGGAAATAAATATAAGGATGCAGAAGGAAACATCATCGAAGACGATACACTTGCATATTCTACATTTGATGGTCTAAACTTCCAGGGTACTCTAGAAGGCAATAAGGTTTTCCCAATTAGAATTGACGTGTGTTATAAATATGAAACAAGGGCAATGGCAGATATTTGCCTAAGAAAAAACCTATTGGACCTTCAGGAAGAAGGGGCCTGTAAAGTCAACGAGCAGAAGGTTGTCTATAACTCTGGTGCTCCAATACAGGTTACTGATTTCAAAGAAGTTCCAGGAGGAGCCAACTCAGTCAGGTTCACATTCAGGATACAGCACGTCGGAACAGGTGATTTCTTCGAGCCAGAATCATGGTGTGATAGTACAGGTGTGACTTATGAAGACAAAGTCAAAGTAACTGTTGATACAGGGATGTCAGGTTTGTCATGTAATGGCCTATCTGGTGGAACCAGTGGTATTGTCAATGTCCGTGGTGGAGAGCGTTCAATATCATGCGAGCAGACTTCATCAGTAACCACAGACCAAGTTAAGACTGTCAATATCAATGTCGAGTATGACTATGAAGAAGATAAATCAATAGATCTTCTGGTGAAACATCCAATCAGTTAATTTTTTATTTCTAATTTTTTTATATTAATTTACACTTTTAATGATTCTGCACACATATTAGATTTTCTTAGAAGTATCAAAGGCAAAAATTTGCTAGTAGTGCTTCAAGCTGAACGTACTCATCGCTGCCCTCAGACATACGGAACTCTATTTCACCGCACTTATCGATCAATTTAACTTTCTTTTTCATATCAATATCCATTTCAGTTATCGCTGACTGAATCTGCTTAACAATGTCAAGTCCGCTCAGACCATAGTCAAGCATTATCTTAAGAATCTCTTTTCTGGCTGTAATAAAATCGCCTGAAACAGCAATCTCAAGTGATTTTTTAATCTCAGCCGGTCTTGCCTGGCTTGATATGGAATATACTATCTCAGAATCAATCTTTGTAGATATTGAAGAGCAGGCCTGCATTATATTCTCTAATCTCCTGCAATCCCCGTTTGTCACAGTATACAAAGCTTCTTTAGCATCTTCATCAACTTCTATGCTCTCTTGCTTTGCAATATTGGAGATAATCTGAAATATCTCTTCTTTTGGTAGAGGTTTGAACCTAAATATAGTACATCTGCTCTGAATAGGATCAATAATTTTTGAAGAATAATTACATGATAGAATAAACCTTGTCGCAGCAGTATAATTTTCCATGGTTCTCCTAAGTGCCTGCTGAGCTTCTCTGGTCAGAGCATCGCATTCATCCAGAAAGATTATTTTAAAAGGTACTTCTGTTATTGCTTTGGTCCTGGCAAAATCCTTGACCTGCTGGCGTATAACATCAATTCCACGCTGATCGGATGCATTAAGCTCAAGAAAACTGGTTCTCCAAGCCTCCCCATACAATTCTCTGGCGACAACGAGCGCAAGGCTGCTTTTCCCGACCCCAGCAGGTCCAGCAAACATTAGATGAGGCATATTCTTGCTCTTGATAAATCCCTCTACTTTAGGGACAATATGCTCTTGTCCTTTCATTTCCGAAAACTTCTTCGGCCTGTACTTCTCTGTCCAGATCATAATAATCAGACTATGGAATCTAAGCTATGCTTAGCAATAAACAGAATGCATTTAAGATATTTAAATTATATCTTCTTCGGCCACGACCATAAAGTCACCGATTGCAATAACTGCACTGAAAGGAATCAGGATATTATTTTCCTTATCTTTTTCTAACTCAAGTTTTTCAGTGTATGGTGTCGGGTTAGCCAGAACCATATGGATGAGTTCACCGCTTCGGGTCTCAAAGATAATATCTCCTACTTCCCCAAATCTTTTACCTGTCTTTGTAACAACAGTCTTTCCAATCAGTTGTTTTGAAAATTTCTTATCTTCTTCGGCCATAATAACCCCTGTTTATCTGATAGTCAAAGTTATATTTAAAGCTTTCTAATGACTGCGCCAGACGATGCCATCAGATAGCATAATTGTGATTCAATAGGACACATCATCAAAAAATTCCTTAAAATTTCATATTAACGTAATAAATCATTACATTCCTTTCGCAGTACGCACGATCTGCACTTATTCTCATTATTAGTCTTATCAGGTATCCTATCTGAAATTAGCGTCTCGTTGACCTTATTTCTCAGACTGATAACACTATCCTCAATAAATGGGTTTAGGGCAATTTTTCGATAGATACGATAATCTAAATACGAAACAATCCCATAACTTACTCCCATCATCATACAATATGCAGCAATCTGTATCCTATGGGATGGCCAGACACCATCTGTTGGTGCAGACCCAGTCTTTAGTTCAACAGGTATCCTGAATGTTTCATACTCACGTATCTCATCAATACGGCCGTGCATCCCAAGATTCTCACTATGAAGATTTATCTCACTCTTTATTTTTGGAGTCAATTGTTCCCACAATTCGCTGCCAAAGATATTTTTTTGCTTAATAAATGAGATCACGTTCTCTGCCCTATCATTTGCGTATCTTGAGAGAATATTTATTGATTCTTCAAACAGAGTATTACGATCCATCGAAAGAGCGTCCATCTGCGATTTATTATGTTTAATACTCCTAACGATTGCATCAGATACAACTGTCTTGTATGTCTGCTTAATTGAATCCTCATCAAGTGTTGTGATACTTCTGACAATTCTAGGTTCGTTATTATTTAACTCCTCAAGTGCACTATGCCTGACTGAACCCTTTACCATAGCTTCTTTTGGAGGTTCAACCAATTTAAGCACATTGGTCATATAGAATTTTCTCGCACAATACTCAAAAGAGCATAGAGCAGTGACAGTAATTGACATAATATTTAGTTGGTTATGTATTTTTATAAAGCTTATGGATGTCTAGTGAATCATTAACAATAATAATTTGTTAGAATATTTGTTGAAATACTTTTATATGAGTTATATGATCTTGGGCTAAACTTATTCTAGTTCAAGCGATTTCAAATTTACCAGTAATAAACTTCCTGATATCTCTGAAATGAGATACGATGACTACCGGATTACCTTTTTTAAGTCTTTCTCGGTCATGGAATCCAAAATCAACTGCTATTGTTTTTATTCCAGCTTCATTTGCCTCAATGATATCTCCAAGAGTATCAGTTACAAATATGCATTCATCTGAATCGTACTTATACTTATCTATAATCATTTTTATCTTTTCTTTTTTTGATTTATGTGTATTTGTTCCAAGAACTTCCCGAAAAACCATTATATTGTTATTCCTAAAATAAACATTCATGGTATGCTCAATATTTGAAGAAACAATAAACAAGTCATGATTCTTATTCAGTGAATGCAGCTCTGACTTAATATCTTCCTCGACCTTTAGAGTTTTATAGATATCGTGCTGCAACTTGAAATATTGCTCTGATGCTTCTCTTGTCACTTTTTTATTAGCATAGAGATTTCCATTGAAGAAGTCCTTATATTCGTCAAGTGTGAGTTCTGGAATAACTCTCCTGTTTATATCATAAGTTATCTTGATGCTGTCATGTATAACACCATCAAAATCAAATAGAACTGCTTTTATCATTCTACCTTGTAAGGACTCTATATACTATGTACCCATACAATATAATGAATGTACCAATAAAATACCAAACATTAAGCTTGACAAAGTCTGAGATATAAGCACCAATAACAATACCCGTAATAACCAATACTATTTTTAAGATTGCAAAATCCCCTATTGTAAGATTCTTTATTTTTTGTTCAGCCCATTTAATCATATGGTTTTCATAGCGCTTCTGGTTATTAAATCTTTCGGCGGTTTTAAATATAAATATTGCATAGAAAATAAACATGCCAATTACTTCACGGGATTCAATACTTGTCAGGACGATATTTGTGAGTCTTGCTTTGATGGTTTTAGTTATATATTATTTCATAAATTATGGTTTCACTTTTTCTACGTCAGGAAATCAGTTTGTATTGGCTGCCATTATATTAGGTGCAATGATCGCTGTATTGTTTAGTGGATATCGATTAGTCAGCGCAGAAAATTAAAAAGTTTCAGAATCAAAAACATAACATTATGTCCTTCAAATAAGATCGAAGAATTGTTTTCAATTTATCATTTTTACAGTTGTTTAACACAATATTAATATACAAAAAATGCTTTTTATTGATTATGAAATCCTACTGCTGCTCTGCAATGCAACATTTTGCTCAGTTTGAATGTGATTATTGCGGTGATAAATTACTTTGTCCACAGTCAATCATCCATGAGGATGATTCTGATTATGGTATCATAGTACACGATGACACTAAAAGTATCATCCAGATAAATTACTGTCCATGGTGCGGCTCTAGCCTTAGAAAACAAGATATATTCAATGTCTCTAAAGTAAGCAAAGAAAATGAGATACAGAAATGATTTTAAAGTTAATAATAGTCAGGCATGGAGAGACAGTCGATAACGCTAGGAAGATCATGCAAGGTCAACTGCATGGACAATTAAATGCAAAAGGGATAAATCAAGCACGTAAAGTTGGGGAACGACTAAAAGATGAAAAAATTGATGTAATTTATTGCAGCGACTTAAAGAGGGCAGTCCAGACAGCAGGAGAAATTATCAGGTACCATCCAAGGACCCCTACATTCTACGAAAAAAAATTGCGGGAAAGGATATATGGTGACCTCGAGGGGAAGAGTGAAATCGAGTACCACAAACAAAAAATAATGCATAGCCGTAAGTCCGAATTCAAGCCTTCAGGAGGGGAGACTTTCCTAGAAGTCAAAAACCGGATGGTTAAATTTTACAATAATATAATCAAGAAACATATGGGGCAGACCATATTGGTCGTCAGCCACGGAAGTGCTATCGCTTCTCTTTCATATTAAAAAAATGGATTATGATACAGACGCTAGTCAGATAACAGATAATGCAAGTATTACTGTCATAAAAGTAAAGAAAGTTAATAATAACCTAGACCATAAAGTCGAAATTCAAGGTTGTACAAAGCATTTATGATTTGGGTGCAAATTGTGCAAACTTTAAGCTACAAGATAGAATACGGCTAGTGTTATCAGTCCAAGTGCCAAAAGAACAATTGCAGCCCACATAGCAATCTTTTGTTGTTTTTGTTCTTCGATCGTAAATTCCCTTGGATTTGGATTGTATTTGGCTTCCATAGCAGCACCAATACCCAATCCCAGTGCTGCACCCAATGCAGGGCCAATAGCAAACATATCAAGTGCAAAACCTATCACCAGTCCCACAGGCAGCCCAATAGCAATGCCTATGCCTAGAAAATGTCCTTTTGGGTATCGTTTTAAGATAACCATTTGTTGACAATGATCTTAAAAGCATAAATGATTATCGTTTTCAATAAAAATACTTGAGAATGTCCCTAAAATTATCGCTGTCCACAACATGAGTTGACACTCTCTTAAGTTCTGAGGCTGCATTAAATGCAATTGACAGTCCGACTGCTTTGGCAAATGGTACGTCATTACGACCATCTCCCACAAAAGCACAATCCTTCTCTGTCAATCCATGTTCTTTCATGATGAGTCTCATAAAATCCAGCTTGCCTTCATAATCACAGGGTAGTAGATTCCAGTGCACCAATTTTCCAGAATCATCCCATAAATATTCACATGCTGCAAAAGCATGATGAATTTTTAGGTCGCGCAAAGCTCGGTCCGCTTGAGCTTTAAAACCGCCGGATACAAGAGCAGTGCGAATTCCTCTTCTATGAATTTCTCGAAAACTTGATTTGACTCCCCGATGGTATTTTATTGAAGCCATTATATTGTCAAAGAAATCTTTTGTTAGGTCGTGCTTTTTATGGATTTTTATTGTGTCTTCCATCCACTCAACATATCCCTCATACTGATCATTATTCCATTTATCTTTTGTCGCATCTTCCTCTATAAGGGCTTGTTTTCCAAGATGTTCTGCTACAAGAGTCCATGCACTGGGAGCAGTATTTCCTTTGCTGTCCTTGTACAACTTTTTAAATATCGTCCCTTCCATGTCAAAGAAGATCAGTTTTGGTTGTTTTTTCACTTTTCAGAGTTCATGTGATATTAATATTATCAAAAAGTTTCGACATTATGAATTTATTGCTTCTACGAAAATGGGTGTTGAACTTACAGGAACATTCTTTACTGACACTATCTGATTTTTTGGATAGATTGGTTGATTATTCCCATCTAAATAAGTAACAATATGTGTTATTTTTACATTTTCAGGAGATAAATAAGGTGATAGATCGATAGTTGTGTTGGCTTCATCACTCCATAATACAAAAATTGGTTCTTTGTCGATAAAAGTGAATTTAATCATTTTGGATGAACTGATATTTACTTCACTAATGCTTTCTGAGTTTTCCAGCTTATCAATAAGTAGTTTATAGGTATAAAAATGAGGTTTTTTTCTTCCATCTGTATCTTGAAGACCCATAAAACTAGTATACCAATCAACTGGTTCTATAAAGTCCATTATAGCTAACCAATTTATTAGCTCGACGCCCTGACTAAGTGTTAAACATATTCTCTTAACCAAATCTTCAGCCTGATATTTTTCTAAGATGGGTCTTGATTCTGTGTTTGTTTTTAAGAAACGAGCAAAGTCAATCATTTCTTGCTCAGTTACTCCATTTACGGCAATACTAACAATTTCATCTCGAACTGGTTTAATGGTTAAAAGTTGTTCAATAATTGGTACAGATTCATTTCCAGATCTGTGTAGATTAAATAATCGTAAATCAGGTCCTCCTGCTTCTGTACAAATTAATGGTTTATTATATCCATATTTATTCATCTGATTTTTTAATACTTTTACTTCCAAATATACTGTTTCAGGAGTATAGTATTGATGAAAGTCTATTACATCAAAATATTCCCCATTTTTCATTATATAATCAAAAAATTCAATGACATCTTCATCTTTATTTTCAACCATAACTAGCATCATATTAGGAAATCCTTGTAGTACAATCTGAGCTTCAGGGTCAATGCGTTTTATTGTATTATAAGCGTTCTTTAGCAGTTCAATATATTCCTCTTTTGTTCCATTCCAATATCTACTATTATCATAGACTTCATTTTCAATTTGCCAAAATTTAATTTTGTCTTTGTATCTATTAACTACTGTGGTTAAAAATTTTTCATAATCGGCCATGTTTATTGGTGGACTCGAGGCATATACATCACTTCCAGACCTAGAACCCCATGAAGAGTCACTTTTAATTGTAATTATCGGAGTAATACCTGCTTTTGCACTTTTGTTGAGATACAAATCTGCAAGATCAAAATTAAATTCCCCTTTTTTTGGCTCAAACATATCCCATGAAAGAACAAATCTTGTTTTCTTAACACCCAATTCTATAACGGAATCTAAATTGTTTTCTGGATTTGTGGGTGGGAAAACACCAAATCTGTTACCAGAAGAAAGGAAGTTACTACAATCCTGCATACATGTTATTTGCGGTTCTGTGTCATTACAAACACCATTTCCACATAAATTCAAATTTTTAACTTTTAATCCAAGTTCTATCATCTTAGATCTGGTATCATTTGAATCAGTGAAACCTTTGAAAAAGTCTTTTTTTTCACTAACTTCTGCAAACCAATAGACAATTCCTTCTAATCCATTTTCATTTGATACATCAAAACTCCATTCTAACATTTCAGGAGTTAAAGTGCAGCCTTTTTTACTAAATCCTTGTGCAATATATATTAACGGGAGATTAGATTTATTCCTGAAGAAGTTAATTGTTTTCTGTATTTCACTTTTCCATCCTTTTTTATCATCACATCTTATTCCAAAATTTGCGGGATACATATCAAAGGCAATATAATCCAGATATTCTTCAAATAAAGGTGCATCGGGTCCTTGATTTTTGGGATAAAATCCCCTTGGATTATAATTTACTGCTAATTTATTATTGGGAAAAATTTCTTTCGCTTCAATTATAATTTTCTCTAATTCCTCCCTCGTCCAACCTCCTAAATAAGGTTCATCTATAATTATAATTATGTCAATATTTTCATAACCCTCCATTTTCTTAAGGTTATTGAATAATATCTTACGATATTCGGGCGTATTCTTCCAAGAATCTCTTCCAAGTGCTAATGCGGTTTTTTCATAATCTCCAATGGATTTCAAATATTTCTCTTCTGGGGCGATAATACCCTTTTCATCAAATTCAAAAGAAAGGGCAATAAGATTAGAATATGCTTTTTGATTTTCAATATACTGGAAATAATCCATTTCTTTAGCAGAAAGTCTTAGTTGGGCTATACCAAAATATTTAATTCCACAACCCTCAAGAGAACTTCCCACAGTATCATCATTATCACAAACTCCATTGCCACAAGAATCTATCTGACATCCACAAAGAAATATCAAAAATGAGAAGTAAATAAGAAGAAAGGATATCTTAGCCATAATTTTTACTCTAAACGTTTAATCAATAAAAAACTTATTATTAAGATTTTAGAATGCTAAAACACTACCTACAAACATCAATGTTGCCGATATAAGCTTTACGACTGGGCAGAGTTTCATGGGAAGGGCTTTTGTACGTGCTCCAGTCATCATTGACAATCCTGCAAGTATTATAAGCATTATCACGACCAGCCTAATCTGAATATGGGACAGAAAATAAAATCCAAATTTTATTGATGCGATAGCAAATATTCCCAAAAAAATTAATGTGAGGCCCTCTCCTACCCACAACATAGTGAGGATCTTTTTACTGTCCGGCTTTAGTTTACCAAAACCTTTTACTATTTTCTGAGTGGGTATGATATGAGCTATTCCCCATAAAAAAATCAATCCTGCTCCAATATAGATCATTATTGCATTCATAAGAATGAAATTAAATAAAGAAATATATAAAACTGACGAATAGTCAGTTTACAACTCTAATCTTGTTTGATATCAACAACCTTGATCTTAAAGTTAAGAGTCTTTCCTGCTAGCGGATGATTAAGGTCAATATGGACCTCTTTTTCGTTTACATCGACTATTTTTGCAGGCATCTGTTGGCCATCCTGTACACCGACCATAAGGGCCATACCTACTTGCGGTTCTTGATCAAGCTTCATCTGCTCTCGAGGGATCGGTTTAACAAGACCAGGATTTGGTTCTCCGTATGCTTCGCTTGGAGGAATTTTAACTTCTTTCTCCTCATCTTTTTCCATTCCGATAATTGCTTTTTCAAATCCAGGTACAACTTGTTTGGCCCCTGTCTTAAATTCAAGTGGTTTTCCATGTTTTTCTGAAGAATCAAAAACTGTTCCATCATCAAATGTTCCTGTATACTCAATTGAGACTGTGTCTCCTTCTTTTACTGGCATAATATCTTCTCCGATCAGAAAAATATTTTCCTGACTATATATTAAAAAAAATCCATTTTATTTAAAATGAATTGCTTTTTTGTAGATTTAGGAAAGTGTGGAAAGAAGCAACTTTATTGCATCATAACGCATTTGGACCATCTCGCGGGCCTGTGGCATCATCTTTTTCCAGGTTCTTGCATACTTTGCAAGCAGCTTTTCCTTTGCTTCAGAGATGTTGTATCCTTTCTTGCAATAATAAAATGTCAATCCGACGAACTCATCAAAATGCGACATCGCATCCGCACTAGCTACAATCTTTGCTTCAATACTCTCTGGAGGAAAATTCTCATCTGAGGAATGCGTCCTGATGCAATCTTGGACAGCAACGATAGTCTGTTGAGGATATCCAAGACCAGCAAGTATCTTACATGCCTCTTCAGCACCGTTGACATGATGAAGCTCTTTCTGACCCCGTAGTTTCTTGATATCATGCAGCCACGCGGCTAGTTCGCAGATTTCGGCATTTGCTCCAAGCTTCTTAGCCAGCATTATAGAGTACTTTGGCACTGCCCTAACATGTGAATTCCAGCTGAAGTTTTTGTCATCACATAGATCCAATACTAATTCCTTAATTTTGTCAATATTATTTTTAGTCATATTATCACTCTTCGTTTGTCATTTTAAAAACGTCCACTTTTCAAAACATCCACTATATCTTCCAAAAGTTGGTCATACTTCTTAGTTCCGCTTGCTGTGTCAAAATGCCCCATGTTCTTTTCAACTGTTATATGTGCATCGGGCAGTTTTTGCACAAACAGTTCTATTTGCGAGGCTGGTACAATGTAATCATCTTCTGAAAAGTAAAGATGAAGTACTGATTGATAGTCTTTTAGCTTATCCCAGGGGAGGTCTCGTCTGCACCAGCTCTCTGAATTCATTATTGACAGTTTATTGATTAATTTTTTTACAAGATCAGGCAGTCTTTTTTCCTGCATCGCGTATGCTGTCTTTTTATATATCCCAGTGTGATCAAGATTTTGAAAGGGTGCAACCAAATATATTCCTTCTGGTGACAGTTGCTTATCTGTAACATAATGCATTATTGTATGCGTAGATGCAGAATGGCCTGTAAAAATTCTTGGTTGACCATAGCTAACTATAAGATTGTCCAATTCATGATACCATTTTTTGAAGCTAGGGAAATTAGCTCTGGGCATGGCCGGCGCCACCACGTTGTATTCTCGTCCTATGAGTTCACTCATCAACCAAGGTATAAAGGTCTTATGTGGAGCAGAACCTCTTCCATGAAGTATATATGCATCGACTGCTTCTTTCATCTGGAGCCAAGGGAAGCATTTTTCATATATAAATCCGAAGTTTTTTATATTGGAAATATCTTGAAAGATAGATGAATGGTTTTGAAGTGTTATTTTTGATTATGTACATTACCGCTGCTATCGGAAGAGCACCATTTGCATACAAAGTTAGACAGATGAAAGCAAAAGTTTCATTCCATAACCTTCGTGAATATGTATTGGCTCTTGTTTCGGGAATAGGTATGATGATACTTCCCTTGATATTTGTCTTCACAGACTGGTTAGATGCATACGATCTCAATTTGCCATTCTGGGTAAAAATATGTGGAATAGTGGGCTTTGGATTTGCTGTTTTTCTGCACAATTGGAGTCATATCGCACTCGGGACAAACTGGTCGCCAGTACTTGAGCTCAAGAGAAAGCAAACACTCATTATGGCGGGGCCTTACAAGTATGTTCGACATCCAATGTATCTTGCGTTCTTATTATGGGCAGTCTTTCAGGGTATACTTTTAAGCAATATTGTGGTTCTTTTTTATGGAATACTCTTTTTTGAGATTTTATATTTCAGTCGGGTGCTCGACGAGGAAAAGATGATGATTCAGGCATTTGGTGATGAATATCAAACATATTCTGCCAGAACAGGAAGATTATTTCCTAAAATAAATCAATAATGTAAAATTAACAATAAACGGTAAAGTCAACTAACGTGGGTTTGGGTAACAAATATATGCAAAGCAGATTTTGGGACTGTAAATTACTCTATTTACAGTAAATTCTTCTTTGCAAAAAGGATTCATCGTTGGGTTTCTCCGTCGATGAATTTGTACCTAAATTTTGCTTTTTACAAAGAAGAACCATTTAACCCACTTAATTTGACTTTACCCAATAAACATAATTATTTACCTAATTCATAATCAATACATTTATTATAACTCGATCTTGTCCGATTTATATGTATGATATTATTTTTGTAACTGGTGAATTATATTTTGACCACCCTCTCTGTGGTACTGCTGTTCTCAAAAGATTGCTTGAAAAGAAGGGTTATAAGGTTGGAGTCATCGAGAGTCCAAAGACTGAGGTTGATATTAAGAAATTAGGGGCGCCTAGACTATTCTTTGGTATTAGTGCCGGCTCAATCGATTCCATGGTCAGGAATTACACACCTTTAAAGAAGAAACGTGAGCTTGACAAGAATCTTAATTATGATGAATTTGTACCTGACAGGGCTACGATTGTCTATTCAAATTGGATTAGAAAAAATTTCAAGGACTCAACTATTGTCCTTGGGGGGACTGAAGCTTCCCTTCGAAGATTCACACATTATGATTATTGGGAAAACCGACTGAGAAGACCAATCTTATTTGATAGCAGAGCTCATATTCTAGTATATGGGAGCGCAGAAAAACAAGTCATTGAGATTGCAGATAAGCTGAAAAACCATAAGTCGATTGATCGTATTGATGGGACATGTATCACCCACAAGGAAGTTCCTGAAGATCTTGTGGCAGTCGAACTGCCGTCTTTTAAGGAAGTGTCTGATTCAAAGGAAAAATTCTGCGATATGCAGAATAAGTTATCAAATCACAGGAATCTTATACAAAAGATAGATAATAGATATCTCATACAATATCGTGCTCCTGGTTACACCCCTGAGGATCTGGATGAATATTACAGTCTGGATTTCTCACGAAAACTTCCAAAGAAGATGTCAGGATTTGAGTTCAGCATATTGACACACAGGGGATGTATAGGTGGATGCAATTTTTGCGCTGTGAAATTAATGCAGGGTGATAGGATTGTCTCAAGATCAGAGGAATCTATTCTCACTGAAATAAAAAAGATTACAAAAATGAAGCATTTTAAGGGAAATATCGATGATTTGGGTGGTGCTTCTGCAAATATGTATGGTATTGATTGCAATAACTGCGGCGGCAACTGTATCGACTGTGATAAGCTTGACAGAAGCAATAAGCGCTTGATTGCTCTCTTAAGGAAATCCAGAAAAATACCTGGAGTCAAGAAAATTATCGTCAGAAGTGGTGTTCGATATGATATAGCCTCACCAGAATATATCAAAGAGATGGCACAGCATCATATACTGGACACACTTCGCATTGCTCCAGAGCATGTTAATAAAGATGTGCTGAGACTGATGAACAAAAATAAGGGCGATCTTAGGGGATTTATTAAAGAATTCAAAAAGACCGGCCGCAAGTTGTCTTTTTATTATATGACTGCACATCCAGGCTCATCTATGAAAGAGGCAAGGGAGCTTGCAGAGGCTATCAGCAAGCTCAAGAATGCAGAGACTGTTCAGGTTTTCACACCAACACCCATGACCGTCTCGACTTGTATGTATTATACTGGGATGGATCCAAAAACGAAAAAGAAAGTATATGTACCCTACAGTTACAGGGAAAAGAAAGAACAGAAACGTCTCTTAAATAAAGACGAAAGCGGCCTAAAAGAGATTAACCGGAAGGGTTATCAAAAACGGACTGTGAAGTTTGTCAAACCAAAAAAGTGACACTAATATTTTTGAGCAATATACAACTGTCTTGCACCATGTTCTTTTCCAATCTTAAATACGTTTTCTGGCACTACTTTATTTCTCACTTGAAATCCTTTCTTCTCAAGGTATTCTGTATCGATGTAACTACCACAAACTGATGCGATCAATACTGTGCCTCTGGGATTCAGGATATCGCATGCTTTGTCAAAAACTGCTTTTGCATTCTCTGGACTGAGAACATTAGGTTCTAGGATTGCACAGAAGTTTATGAGGTCAAATTGTTCTTTGACAGATTTATCAATAGATTTAATGTCTGCTTGAATTATCATATCCTTTTCACAGGATGAATCAGTCAATTTTGCATTTCTTTCAATTCCAATAAGACGTCGATGTGGATATTTAACTCTCAGCTTTGATAACAATGCACCGTTTCCACAACCCACATCAAGAATACTTTCAAACACAATATCTTTTAATACATTAATGATGATATCATGAGTTGCATTAATACCTTCTGATTCCATCACATAGGTCCAATCATCCCAAGCCTGATCAGTCAATTCCCCAGTGAACTGATTAAGTTGGATGACTTCAATGTCTTTTGTAAGAAGCTCTGTTTGCAGTAATCTGGATTCTTCCATTGTCCTGACGGGGTGACCAAAAAAAGTGGTACGTTTAGTATTTGGGTCGGTTTTCCATTCTTTCCTTGTTGTCCATCCCCCTATGTATGGTTTGCCCTTGATTGGATCAACAGATTTCTTGGCTATTGTAACATGAGATCCAAAAAAATAATATCTAATCTGGCTAATTGATCTGATTATATGAGAAAAATCCCCAGTAATGTGGTCTTCACTACCAGAACCCAATATTACCACTCATCCAGTTTTTCATCCACTCTTTCTGTCCAGTTGTTGATTACTTTCTTTATTATCGAGCGGATCTCACTCTTTGATCTTACATTATAGACAAACTCATAACCACCGCCCTTAAGATTAATCTGATTTCTTTGAATAACTCCAGCCTCATGGAGTTTTTTGACTGCTTTTTGGATTGTTGTCAGGTTAAGTCCAAGCTTGGAACTCACGCTCTGAGTTGAACAGTCACCATCACTATGCTTGATAAAGTACTGCATGACTTGGTACTCAGCTGCTGTCAGACCTAACCCACACTTGACTATATCGTCGATATTGAACCTTTTGCACGCAAAATCTATCATTTTAATTCAAATAAAGAAAAAAAGATATAAAAATATGCTTACAAGCATTGCATATCGCCTGCCTTCATGATCCCACTCCATTTTGCCTGTCTAATCAGGAGGGTTGCAAACAGTATAACTGCAATTACTGTCGTTACAATAATTGTGCCGTATAGGACAATTGCTGGGACAAATACCTTGTAGACAAAGCTTCCTAACACTGCGTATGCAACGACTGGGCAGACAAAACCCCATTGAGTAATGTAGAACTCTTTTTTGAAAAAGTCTTTTTTGAAATAGCTTCCAAGCAGTGCTAGTCCAAATAGGAAGTACCATGTTTCAAATGCAAACGCAGTCGTCATCACCATTACAAAAAAAGGTCCCATATGAAATCCAAGCTGATTTTCCATGTAATGACCCAATCTAAATGCACTTATAGCAAATAGTGTTATGTTTGGTATTACAATAAGGAAACTCGGCATGAACTGCTTTGCAGGCAGTCCTGTTGCTGCAAAATGGCTCTTAAATATCGATATCAGTTTAACTACAAGCAAGAAAACTCCCATTGTTCCTGAAACTAACGACATAAATGCTGCTATATGTGCTATCGTCGGGTCTTTTCCCAGTGCAGCAATTCCTGTACCTGTCACAGTCAACATACCCAATGCAAATGGATAGAGAAGCCATCCAAAGCTAATCTTATTGACATCAAAACTCTTCTCAAACGAGGTTTTCAAGAGACCGATTACCATTCTAAGTAATAATACCCACAATAGTGCCCAAAAGATTAATGCTGGTAGCATGAATGACTGAAGATTCTGTGCCATTGGCACAAAAAAGAATCGTACTGGTCCGATGAAGACATTCATTGTCATTATAATAGAGATGAATGGAGCAAGAATTGCAGAGTTCCTTAAAGGGTCACTTAATAGTTCTTTATAATTATGAGAGCCCGCCCATTTAAACAATTTGGCAAACAATATGAATGAGAGTATCAGATGAATTATAGTAAATATTATCATAATTCCTTCCATACCAATAAAAAGGGCTTCCTGCCAAAAAGACAATGTCCCATGACCTATCTGAGATATATTTACAAGACCTTTGCCATGCTCAAATGTGTATTGAAAGAACGCAAATGGTATGACTGAAATTCCACCTGCACCTAAAGACATTAAAAATATCAAAGGGTTAAAATTTTTCAAACTCAAATTCTTCATTTCTATCACCATTTATTAGCCAAATAGGTTCAATACATAATATTTATTGTCAATGCAATAATAGTACCAATACCGGGTACTGCCTATTCCCGTAAGTACTTACGATGTAGATAAGCCTTATAAATACCTTCCTGAGTACAGATAATAACAGTCAAAAAACAGAAGTACTGCTAAACATTGCACAAGTTATATAAACTTACCAGACCAAGAAGAGAGGATGAGTCTGTCAGATTTAGCCAAAAAACACTTCAAGGCGCTTCTTGAAACAAAAAGAACACCAAACAGTATAGCTGTGGGTTTTGCAATTGGAACCTTTATTGCAGTCCTTCCAACCCCTGGATTTAACATCCTGATTGGGCTTCTTATTGTCCTGTTATTCGAAAAGATAAGTAAATATGCACTTTTCATTGCAATGGCTGTATGGAATCCGTTAACCGTTGCTCCATTTTATTTTCTCAGCTACAAAGTTGGATCAATGCTTGATTCAGTTATTCCTAACTTTAAGTTTGGTATTCTGATCGTTGACCGCGCATACGATTATTCTAGCAGGTTTCTTGTGGGTAATTTCATTGTTGCGTTTACTCTTGGATTAACCTGTTATTTAATAGTGTATTTTTACCTGAAGAACCACCCATTATTCATTGATCCAGTAAGAGAGATTACAATCAAGCTAAGGAAGTAACATAAATCTTCACCTATCGTTATATATTATCACATATAACAAAAATTGCCGTTCGCCCTGACCCCAAGCTAAAGCATGGGGTACAATAAAAATGTAAAGCATTTTTGTGTACAAGAAAAGCTTTGCTTTTCTCCGTATTAAAGGGATCACAATCCATAGGCAATTTTTGGTAACAGAAAAGTGGTACATTTTTTGTACAAGAAATGCATTTCTTTGTATTGAAAATCTCGCACTGAAGTACGAGGTATTCAGACACAATGAAATTCTCGCAAGCAAGATTTTCAATAACATTAAAAGCAAATAGAAAATGCAGGATTCAGTTAAAAACATTTATGAAATTGTCTGCATGATTTACATAAATCTAATAGTTGACTAATATTTTCCAGTTTGGTTGGATCATTTGATAGTGTTTCAAGAAAAAATGAGGTTTCATGGACACATTTTGATTCTGCTACCAACAATGTAAGAGCAGAATTAATATCTTCTTTTGATAAATATTTGGTATTATACCCAATATCTGATTTAGTCTTATGTAATTCATAAAAATCCTTAAAATTTTTCCGATTACTAGTAATATCATATTTGTGTCTATCCAAAAACCATGGTGAAGCTGGTTCATATTCAATAGTTGAGCAATTAATTATCACGTTTTTGAAGTTATTTCGAATAAAATTGATTAATATTAATGTCTTAAGTATATCCTTCCTTCTTTCATTTGGTAATCCAGTTGTAAAATATAATTGCGTTTGAATATTTCTGGTTTCAATATATCGAAGAGTTTCAAGCAGTTCTTTATTTGAGTAGAAGAAGCCCTTATTCAACTTCCTGACGGAATCAGAACCGGATTCTGGAGAGATAATCAGTTTTGAACTGTGAGGATGAAAACACTTCTCAAATTCGTCTATAAATTTTCTAGTTGGCAGAGCCCAGCATTCAAAATGCAGTCCAAGATTCAGATTTCGTATTTTTCTAAACAATTTAATATAATAATCACCATTTGGATATGGATCAAAGCAGGTATACCAATTAAAGAAATTATTCTTAACTAGGTTATTTAATTCTCTGATGACTGATCTTTGTTCAATCATGATAACCTCCTTTCTATTATTGATGATCTTTTGTGAGATGTTAGAACCTCCACAAAAAGAGCAGTTTACAGGGCATCCACGTCCACAGTTATAAAAAAATATTTGATCACTCATACTATTTTTAGCACAATGTTCCTTATTGTTCAGCCGTAGCTGAGCATATTTTTCTTTGTTTTTTAATATACTAAAGTTACTATAAATCATACCATTTATCAATTCAGAAGTAATAATATATGTATGGGGATTTTTTACAATTCCGCTGTGTGTTCTCCACACAATATTTTGTACTGAATTAAAACCAGCCTCATTATTTATACTTCTAATTAATTCCAATAGAGGAATTTCTGAATCACCTCGGATTATAAAATCTATTTCTTTATAGTTTTCCATAATTTCTTCAGCAAAAAAAGAAGCAGTGAACCCTCCTAGAATAATGTGAGATGTTGGCATACAGGTCTTAATTTTTTTAGCCAATTGAATCACTTTGTATGAGTTGTAATGCCAGTGTAAATCAAGACAAACAATATGGCTATCTTTGCTTTTTAAGTAATCGCACAGATCAAAATCAGCATCCATTTCTTCTTCTATTTCAAGATGTATTATCTCTGTCTCAATTTTATGCTGTTTCAGAAATGTTCCTAGAGCAACGAGCCCAATAGGCAATAGCAGGTTATTTGGATTTCCATCAATATTCTTTGATGTGTGGACAAATGTAACCTGTGGCATATAGATATTATTATTTCTATAATTATAAAATTTACCTATTTCATCCTTAATAATAAGACTCAGTTAAAAAAGACCCAGTATTGTAAGTCAGCATATTATTAAAATCAAAGAAATCACGCTGCATAAATGACTAGACCTGCCAAGATATATCAATACAGATTTCAATATGAATAATTAAAATTAACAATATCCACATAAAACTCTAGGTAAATTTACCCTTCCTCACCATAAACGACAAAACGTCTACTTTTTTCCGTGCAACTTCTACAAATCGAGCTTTTTTCGCTTATCCAATGTTTTGAATTGATCAAGTGCTTTCTTTTCAAATATTGGAATCAATGGTTCAAAATCCTTTTTGTCAATGACTTTTCTGTCGATAAGTACTTGAAATAGCATCTCCAGCTCTGCTATCCTCATGTAAGAATAACCAATAACATCCAAAAGTTCATCTTGAGACAAGCTCCTCATACTTCTTTGGAATTTGTTTTTTATCTGTCTAGCTGTATATTTTCTTTTCACTAATATCACCTAATTTTTTCTTGCTTGTACGTATTTATAGTTTTCTATGATTAGGTAAAGTCAACTAACGTGGGTTTGGGTAACAAATATATGCAAAGCAGATTTTGGGACTGTAAATTACTCTATTTACAGTAAATTCTTCTTTGCAAAAAGGATTCATCGTTGGGTTTCTCCGTCGATGAATCTGGACAT
>JAIPIC010000025.1 GCA_021734865.1 Candidatus Woesearchaeota archaeon
AATCGCAATTATCAGTACGGAAAAATGGTACATTTTTTGTACAAGAAATGCATATGCATTTCTTTGTATTGAAAATCTCGCACTAAAGTGCGGGGTATTTGAATCCCGATGAAACCCTCGCAAACGAGATTTTCAATAATAAAACTAAAAAGTTACAGCATTGCGTTTCATGCAGATGAAATGATATATAACTCAATTATTTGTACAGCAAGAATTTAGATTATATTAAAAAGAAAAAAAGAATTATATACAGAAATTTCGAAGTTCTGTCTCTCTTCTTTCTCCAACAAGGACTTTCCCATCTTTAAGGCAGATAAACTGAGGTACAGCACCTGAAGTCACAATAGTCGAAAGACATGTAGGAACCATTTGAGCATCCTCACTTGAAGCCTCAACTTTCTTAATGTTGCGTCCTTCCCCCACCAAAGTGTCAACAATAGGTTGCATTTTAACGCAGTGCGGACAAGTAGTAGAATGAAGGAAAATCATCTCCTCTCCGGTCAGTCCAAAGTCTGCAACACATGATTTAACTGCTGAAAGATCAGATGGATCTGTTTGTAAGTATATCTGAATGTCTGCATTATCTCTAAATTGAATCAGCATCTGTTCAAATTCAGTCTGATACTTCTTAGCCCTGATAGTGTTCACAATAACATCCCTGAAGTCCTCAATATCATCTTTGATCTCATGGACCAATATTATGTGGTAACCAAAATCAGTCTTGACAGGTGTCTTGGAGTACAGTCCGACTTCCTGAGAAAATACTGCATCTTCAAATTCCTTGACCATGACTCCTTTACCGAATACTCCTAAAGCACCCCCTCTTACAGAGGATGGACCTGTCGAATATTCAACAGCTAAGTCATAGAATGGTTCTCCTTGATCAAGCAATGCAATGACTTCCAGAGCATCTTCGCTGGTGTTCAAAAGGATATGTGATGCATTAGCCTGGATGTACTGATCTTTATTCTCAGCGAAATAGTCTGTAATCTCCTGTTCAGTCACTTCCATCTTCAAACTGACATTGATGTATTTATCAATAATCATATTGTTCCTAAAAGTAGCATAAACATCTTCATAGTCTGTTCCCTCAAGTGCCAGAGACTGTTCAAATTCTTCTGTAGTCATACCTGCCTGAGCGATCAGTCTTTCAAATTCTGCTGTTGCATCCTCGTCTGACACAGTGATGCCTGATGACGCAGCTTCTCCAAGAAGCAATTGTTCATTTATTATTTTTTCAAGCATTGCTTCTTTAGTAATAACAGTCTTGTATTGCTCTGGTATTGTTGCGTATTGTTTATTAAGTTCAGCGACTGTTATATCAACACCATTTACAGAGGCAGCAATACCTTCTTTACCTGGAGTTGGCTGATCAGGAACTGGTGTATCTGGAGTATCAGGTGTCTGCTGGGAGATAAAGAATGCTACTCCAACTATAGCAAGCACTAATGCTGCTGATACAATTAAGAATAGTGAAGAGGATTCTTCTTTTTTGACTTTCTTGTGGCTTTTATGGGAATTATTATCTTCTGTCACAGCCTTATCTTCATGATTATGTTCTTTTTTGTGTTGATGACTATGCTCTTTGCTATGATCTTCAGTCTTGCCCTCATTTTGGGTTTGATCGTGAGATTTCTTTACTTTGACCTTTTTTGTCAATATACATCACCCCAATAATCAAAAATAACTTGATTAAATAAAGCTTTTGTTTTGTCGTTAAATAACTTTTATTTGTGTATAAGATACCATCCAACAGCCATAATGTATTTATACCAGTAGGATGATTTGATATATATGTATGAAATCATAATCGGAAGGAATGAATCCGACCGGAAAAAATATGGTGTCAAAGGCACAATACTTCTTGGAAAGCATTATGTTAAGATGGGTCAGACAACTTCTCTATCTAATAAAATCTACATGGACGTGACAAGAAGCCATGTTGTATTTATATGTGGTAAGCGAGGGGGGGGTAAGTCATATACCATGGGTGTCATTGCTGAAGGGGTGTCAGATCTTCCAGATGAGATTAAAAGCAATATATCTGTCATAATACTTGATACTATGGGCATCTACTGGACCATGAAATATCCAAACAGGAAAGATAAGCTGCTATTGGATGAATGGGAACTTGAAGATAAGGGTTTGGATATAAAGATATATACGCCCACCGGTTATTACGATCAATATAAGGAAAAAGGTATCCCAACAGACAAGCCTTTTGCAATCAGGGTAGCTGATCTGGACCCATACGATTGGTGCATGACCCTAGGATTTGACCAATATTCAGCTCATGGGATTCTTATTGAACGAACGATAAGGCGTCTTAAAAAAACAGGTAAGTCTTTTGCTATCGAGCATATTCTCAATCTGGTTGAGAAAGACAAGAGATGTGACGAGATTGTGCGAGATGCTGTAATAAATAAATTCAACAGTGCAAATGAATGGGGACTGTTCGACAGGAAGGGCACCTCTATAAATGAACTGGCAAAAGGCGGCCAGGTAACTGTTCTGGATGTGAGTTGTTATGCCACAACAAGCGGTGCTAGTGGATTAAGAGCGCTCGTTATCGGACTTGTCGCACAAAAGCTGTTTCTTCAGAGAATGATTGCCAGAAAGGATGAAGAGTATCAATCCATCAATAAATCAATGCATTATTTTGAAGCTGAAGATGGGGAAGGTGTCAAAATGCCTTTGGTCTGGCTTGTAATTGACGAAGCTCATGAATTCCTTCCAAATGAAGGTAAGACTATAGCTTCTGATCCTTTAATTACTATTTTAAGAGAAGGTAGACAACCAGGAATATCACTTATTCTGGCTACTCAGCAGCCAGGAAAGATCCATACAGATGTTATGACTCAGTCTGACACAGTTTTAAGCCACAGGCTTACTGCAAAGATTGACACAGAAGCTTTAGGTATGCTCATGCAAAGTTATATGAGGGAAGGTTTGGATAAATACCTTGATCAGCTTCCCAGAGTAAGCGGTGCTGGCATCATTCTTGATGATTCTAATGAACGTATGTACCCAATGAGGGTAAGGCCCAGGTTCACCTGGCATGGTGGAGAATCGCCAACAGCTATGAAAGAAGATGACAAAAAATTCAAATTCTAAACAGGCGAAGAAATCTGATGTGTCCAATGAGGAAATCAAGAAGCTCAGAAAGTGGTTCAAGGAAGAGATTGACCGCAGGGACAAGATTATTGCAAGACTGAGAGAAGAAAATAATATATTAATGAAAACCAGTCTCAAACAGGCTGACAAATATATTGATCTTCAGGAAGATATGCAAAAGTTATTAGATAAATAATGTGTGTAGAATTATTCAATGCATTACATAAAATATTGTGCTTTATAAGATATTTACTCCGCCTGCCGGGATTGATCGTACTATTTCATCAAGGCCACAACCTATCTTTTTTTGGATTTTCTTGGCTGCTTGGCTTGTTTTTGTCTTTCCCTGGGTTATCTGAACAAATTTTTTGCAGTTGTGCTTAAGGGCTGAGAGTGGACCTGCCATTACCATACCTTCATATTCTCCGACAGCAAGACCTATCATAGGATGTATATATGTTGTTTTTCCTGTTATCATAAATGATCCCTTCCCCATGAATTCACCGCTTTTTGGGGTTTTTGAAACCTGTGTTGGATCCACATGGAATACGTCAAGTGTCGTAAGGCCAAGTCGCCATGCTCTGCTGAATGAGGCTGTTGCTATTGCCACTTCTTCAAGCTCAAGCGGATCTGGGACAAAAGGTTTTGAAGACTCTTGTTCCTGCTTAAGGATAAAAAAGGGCGATCCAGCCATATCTGTGTGGAATACAATATCTTCTTTGTCCATGTGTTTTTTAATAAGAATTTCATTTGATGTGGCGTCCCTCCCACCAACTGCGAGGTTTCCTTTGGATGTAATGAACCATCTGAAATTATGATACCATTTTTTCTTGATTGGTTTGGTTTCCGCTTTTTTTTGAACAACCATCTGTGCTTCAGTTATTCGTAACAAGTCTTTTTTTGTTTTCTCGAGTATCTTTGTTATGCCTTCCCTTTTGGACTTAAGCTTTTTGGCTTGTGCATAATATAGAGAAGCGTTTTCTTCTATAGATTTGTTGATATCTATAGAAATTGTCGATTTATTAGGTTCTGATTTCTTCATATTTAAGTTGGATGTCACTTTTGATTATATTAATTTATTGGTAGAAACAGTAAGAAAATCAACAGTCAGGTACTCCGTTAGCAAATTCCTTCTCAAATACATTATCTGCGCAGTCAGATATATCCATCGAATCATATATATAAACGTATGGGATCAGTGTCAGTTTATTGACTTTACCATATGTTGCAGGATCGTAGTCAACGACAATTTGATGAATCTCTCTCTTTTTCATTGTTTTGTCCATTGTAAACTGGAAAACATCATTGTCTGTTATTGCCTGACCAAATATCTGAACAACTTCATAAGCAGGACCATTCTCAAGTGTTATCCTAATAGTCTTCTCTTGTTGATCAATACATACATTTGGTTTGCCTTTAAGTTCAGAAATCTTTATGGATACCTCATCTGGACACTCAAAACCTATTTTATTAGCTGTTGTTCTGCCCCAATTCATGACAACAACGCCAAGAGCAACTGCAAAAGCAATGAGGAGTATAGTTGTAATAAGTGGAGATACTCCTTTTTTTGATCTGGCTAGCTTCATTTTTGCCTCATTTTCTCGGTCTCCAATAGCCTATCAATTCTCACTTCTTCCTTACGAAGTGTCAATATATATGGCAATGTCGCAATGATAAGTACGCACAATCCCATAATTATCAACAAATTAAATAGGGTTTTGGTAAGGTTTTCACTCATATATCCAATTACAGCAACAAATAAAAAGCAGAGATAGAGCAATAATCCTTTGTTTAGGACAAACATTGACACCTCTCTTTTTATTTTTGATCTTTCAATCTCCAACTGAATGATATCAGTTTTCTTGGACATGTATGAATATTCAAATAATTAGTATATAAATGTTTTGCGCCACTGTGATGAAGGCAATCGGTAAAACGCTAATTTCTTATGATTTGATTACTCTATTTGCCCAAATTGTATTAACCAAGATTATTATGGGCATTCTTGTAGGAATATTTATTGATCACTTTTATTATGTAATATGAATCCTTTTTTTTACACACTTCACAATTCTTATCAAATTTCACAATTCGACATATTTATATAATTTATAGAGGCCTCTAATGGGTGAAATGGCTGAGGAATCAAAAACTAGGATCTCGCATTGGGCTGACCAAGTAGTAAAAGATGTCATCGATCGGGTGGAGCAGGACGAATTCTTGAAAGAGATGGTAGATAAGCATGGTTATATTGTTTATGATGAGAAGACCCCGTCAGGAAAAATCCACATCGGCGCAGGAAGGGGCTGGATAATTCATGATGTTATTGCCAAGGCAATGAGGGACCAAGGTCTAAACGCAAAATTTATTCTAAGCAGCGATGATATAGATCCTTTTGATAAGATGAATTCTGATTTGGATCCATCGTATGAGAAATATCTGGGTGTGCCATTTAGGGATATGCCTTCACCTGTGGACGGTTATAAGAGCTTTGCTGATTATTATTTCACTCAATGTACAGATAAGTTTGAAGAGTTCGGAATCGAAGCGGAATTTGAGAGTACTGGAGAGCAGTATGCTAATGGGGCTTTCAATGAAACAATCAAGATTGCTCTCGATAATGCTGATAAGATTAAAGAGATATATTATAGGTTATATGGAGATACAATAGGTTCCAAGAGACTTCCTTTTAATCCAATCTGTGAGAAATGTGGCAAGATTGGTACAACTATTGCAACAGAATGGGATTCTGAACGTGAAATTATTAAATATAAATGCATGGAAGACCTTGTTCCATGGGCAAAAGGATGCGGATATGAAGGTGAACGATCGCCTTATGATGGTGGAGGAAAGTTTCCCTGGAAGGTTGAATGGGCAACTAAGTGGCCGACGAAAAAGGTGATTTGCGAATATGCTGGGAAAGACCATTTCACAAAAGGAGGTTCCCGGACTATTGCAATTGCTATAGCAAATGAAGTTTTTAATTTTCCACCACCATACCCGTCAACTAAGTTTGCTACTGGTAAAGGTTATGAATTCTTTACGGTTGGCGGCAAGAAGATGTCAACTTCAAAAGGACGTGGAATTGGTTTTGTCGATTCTACGCAGTATGCACCAGCTAAGATGCTCAGATATATGCTAGTCCGGACCAGACCGCATGCTGTGATTGATTTTGATCCATATAATGGAAATGACCTTATGCTTTTGTATGATAGGTTTGATAGGACCGAGCGAATTTATTATGGAGAAGAAAAGTGTGATGAGAATACATATTTAAACAGCAGGCGGATATATGAACTGTCATCGATCGGTAAATTATGGGAAAGGATGCCTCCTCAAGCACCACTATCTCATTTGGCTGTAGTGGCTCAGATTAGTCCTGATCTTGATAATGCATTAGAGATGCTTAAGGCTTCTGGTCATATTGAAGCACCAGATGATGAAGAAAAAGAATATATTAAAGACAGACTTGACTTTGCTTATCGTTGGGTGAATGAGTTTGCTCCTGATCAATATAAATTCACATTGAGGGAAACACCCACAAAAATGTCAATATCTGACAGTGAAAGAAAGGCCTTAAATGAGCTGGTTAATGCTTTGGAGTCTGATATTGACGCGCGTAGTTTACATGATAAGATTTATGAGATTGCTAAGGGCAATGGTATGAAACCATCTGAATTCTTTTCACTATGCTATAAAATCCTAATTGACCGTGAGAAGGGTCCAAGATTAGCATCATTTCTAATAATGATCAAAGAACAGGCAGTCAGATTGCTTAAAAATTGATTTTTTTAATGATTTCTGCAACCGAAAATTATAAATAATCATTTGCAGAGGTGTATATAAAAGATGGTGATAACCAATGGATGATACTGATTATGAGATTATACCTCAAGAGGAACTTAAGAAGCTTAAGAGAGAAATTGAAAAATTGAGGGGGAGAAACTCAGAATCTCCTGAATATATACAAGATTCTGTCGATAAACTTAATGATTCTATTAATAAGCTACTGGAAATTTTTGTGCGTGCTGCTGATGAGTTCAAGGATGAGCAAGAGGATGAGGAGTTCATATCTAAGAATTTAGATCCGTTTGCAGATCAGTTGGATACGATCATTGAACAGAACAATAAACTCGCAAAAGGAGTCGTCGCTCTGTCTGATGATGTTAAGTCTATTATGTCAAGATTGGATAATCTTGAATCAAAGAGTTCAACATCCCAATCATTCCCAAGAATGCCATCAAATCCTGTACCACCTTCTCCGCCTCAACAGCAATATAATCCACAATATAATTATCGGTATCAGCAACAGCAATATACACCACCTCAGATGAAAGCAAGCCCTGTGCCACCTGCACCTGCAGCTCCTGAACCAGCTGAGCCACCACCACCATTACAGGGAAATGACAAAAAAGGTCTGTTTTAATGGAAAAAAAACAGTTGAGGAAAGAGTCTGTAGTCCGTTTTTATTATCATCTTTGTAGGACAGCTAAAAAAGTACTTAGCGATGATTCTCATAAGCATAATCAGGTAAATATTCCTGAAAGTATTAATAACAATAATCTTTCAGACAGGCTCACTCAGCTCATGAATTCTGTTAAGACTCTTGAAGAGAACCATGATTCAATATCTTCTAAAATGCATGAGAAACTTGAATCGATAGAAAAGAAAATCGAGGGTAAGATAGTATCTAAAAAAACGCCAAAGAAGACGGTACAGAAACCTAAATCAGCAAAAAATAATCAAAAAAGTGTCAAACACAAAGAGGTTTCGAAAAAAGTTGCTAAATTCTCAAACAGAATTGATGAATTAAAGAATATGACTGACCATCCACTACATCAAGAAAAAATAATGAGCTTAAACAGTAGACTTGATAGACTTAAAAAAATCTTAGGGCCGGAAAAACTTGATGAGTTAGAGAGAAAAATAAACTCTGTTACAAAAAAATCGATTAAGAAAAATACTAAAAGAGCATCAAGATCTGCGAAAAAGACGGTTAAGAGAAAAACAGGGAAACAGACTAAAAAAGCCAAGAAAAGTACGCAAACAGTTAAGAAGAAAGCAGTAAATACTAAGAAAGCTAAGAAAAGTGCGCAAACAGTTAAGAAGAAAGCAGTAACAGCTAAGAAAGTCAAAAGAAATGTGCCTAAGAAAACGGTTAAAAAGAGAGTCGTAACGGCTAAGAAAGTCAAGAGAAGTGTGCCTAAGAAAACGGTTAAAAAGAGAGCAGTAACGACTAAGAGAGCCAAGAGAAGTGTACCTAAGAAAACGATTAAAAAAAGAGCAGTAACGACTAATAAAAGAGTACCCAAAAAAATAAAAAACGTAGTACCTGAAATTGTTGTAGCAAAACCTATTGCTATTAAATCAGATTCTTCAGTGAAGAATTCTTCACAGACTGTTGAAACAACTGTTGTCAAGAAAGTCACAACAATCAAAAAGAATTAATTATGTGTATACCAAAATACATAATCTTTGTTTTTCTTATCCAATCTACAGAATCCAAATCTTGTAAATTGGATAATATCGCCTTCTGAAAGTTCATTAATGGTTTTTTCAGCAAATCCAAATCTAACTTCTGCATTGCTCATAAGGATTTTTACTATTATATGTTCCTGCTCAGCTGGTAACCAGTGTAAAATCTTTGATCCTTTGGCTTCCTTATAATCTTCATATGAATCAGAATGAAACTCAAAACCTGACTCTGCGAGTGTAAAATTACAACAATCAATGAGTCTGTATACTTTCCCTTCTTCAAGATCGTCATAATCCTTGCTTGTAATAAAATACCGCTGATTTGAAGTCAAATGTCGGCTACCTCTATCCGGATGATCTGGATGTCTGGAAATGTCAACGCTTTTTGGGGTCGTACCTAATATCTCTATCTCTTTAGGGTCATCAATGAAAAAATACCTATTTGAAGAGCTATCCAGAATCCTCTTATTGATTATTATCAAGTCATCCCAAGTAAGGGTGGCCTCAGCTTTAGTTATTCCGGTAGACAGAACAAAATCTTTAATTGCCTGAGGAGTAAACCCTCTTCTCTTTAATGCAACAAGTGTTGTGAGTCTCGGATCATCCCAGCCCAGTAGTTTATGATCTTCAATCAGATCGCGTATCTTCCTGCCAGAACTCTCAACCCCTTCCATATTAAACCGGGCAAATTCATATATCTGTGTCTGCGGGAGTTCAAGCCTATCTTGGATATATCTTTGTAGCTCATTTCTAAGCTCGAATTCCTTGCTTCTCAGTCTATGTGTTATCTGTTGAACTCCGTCCATTACTGAGTTTTCAAAATCATATGTTGGCCACAATCTGTATTTTTTCCCAAGCCTTGCGTGTTCCTGATCAATTATTCTAATAAGTGCTGGATCACGCATCGATGAATTCTTATGACCCATGTCAATCTTCATACGGAGCACTGCTTTTCCTTCTTCAAGAACAAACATGCCCATCCATCGTTTCATATGATCTTCTCTGTCCAGACCGCGGCATTCGCATTCTGTTGCGTTCATACGGCCGTTCTTGATCTCATCGCCCTGACAGGTGCATACATATGCATCTCCCTGTTTGATTAGCTTCGTGGCATATTCATAGAATTTATCCATGTAATCGCTTGCATATGCAATTTCATCAGGCTCTACTCCTAACCAGCGGTAATTATCTTCATGTATCCGATAGAATTCTTCTTTTGCAAGGGTCGGGTTAGTGTCTTCAAACCTTAAAATAAACTTTCCATTATAGGTCTTTGCTAGCATATAGTTAAGAAGTATTGCTTTGGCATGTCCAATATGAGGATATTTACTTGGTTCTGGAGGAAATGCGGTAATCACACGCTGCCCTTCCTGAATATTAAGGAAACCATATATGTTACGTTCCTCTTTTTTGTCAGGTTCTGCTTCATCTTCAGAAACCAGATCCTTAATATCTGCAAAAGACAGTCTGGATACTTCGCTGCATACTTCTTTAACAGCATCTTTCACCTTTGAAATATCGGCCTTGAGTTCAGGATGTTTTGATAGAATTATTCCCAACACTGCTCCAGTATTTGGTTTACCACCATATTTATTTGCATTTGATATGGCAATATCTCTGATTTCTTCATTATCTAATTCCATAGTTTCAAGAGTATGCAAGAATTATATAAAATTATTGGGTCGGACGGAGCATCGACAAGGTTAAAAACCAAAAAAAATTACTTATTCAGTTCTCTTAACCACATAAGCCCTACCCTAATCATGTCCTTGTTGAACTTATCAGATATCCTGTATGTCTTCTTGTAAAGATCATAGTCGATAAGTCCCATACTTTTCATAGGTGTAAGAATTCTATCGTAGAATTGTCGTTTATTATAAGATAGTTTGACTTTCTTACCTTTGTAAGGCTCTTCGTCGATGTATGCAACAAGCTCACCTTCGTGTAGCTTGGTTGCGAAAAGCGACATCTCTGTCTTGCCGATCTCTTTGCCATTTTCCTTAATGTTTTGAATAAGAAGTTTGGCAACTATCTTTTGCTGTTTGGTAGCAAAAATAATCTCATAAATATCATCTGGTAAATTGAATCTGTCGAATAGTATTACCATTATTACCCCCAATGCATAGATTAATTATTCTAGTATATAAATGTTTCTTTTTGTATACTGGTTATTAATTCATTAATACCAATTCTGTAAACAATGTCAATTCCCGTCTGAAAGTTGATATGAATTCCAATTTTGTATCTTAGATGGTGTTTTGATATCTATACTGTAACATTCCGACTATAATGTAACATTCTTAAATGAGGCTTTGTTGCCTATTATCGATGATTACCTATATTGATAAGGAATGGACAGATAAAGAACTCAATAAAATACTTTGCGATCCTGTAGAAAAATGGTTCAAAAACAAGTATGGCAAGTTCTGTAAGACTCAACGGAGAGGGTTGATGAACATACAATCACGTAAAAATACATTGATATCAGCGCCAACTGGTTCAGGAAAGACGATGACTGCATTCCTTTCCATCCTGAACGAACTGACTGACAATGCCATGAAAGGTAATCTTAAAGATAAGATTTATTGTGTGTACAGTAGTCCACTTAAGGCATTGAATAGGGATATCCAGTTCAATTTGACTGAGCCGCTTAAAGAAATCGAAGAGATTGTCCGTGAAGATTATGGAATAGATAAGCTTGGAATACGTGTGCTCGTCAGAAGTGGTGATACGACGGCAAAAGAGAAAGCTCAGATGCTTAAAGAGCCACCACATATTTTGATAACAACACCGGAATCACTTGCTATTGTACTGTCAAGCATTAAATTCAAGGAACATCTTACAGATGTTGATTGGTTGATTATTGATGAGATTCATTCCCTCGCTGAGAATAAACGTGGAGTGCATATGTCATTAAGTGTTGAAAGGCTCGAACGCCTTTGTGGTCATATGACTAGGATCGGACTTTCAGCAACTATCAGTCCTTTAATGGAAATCGGTCGTTATCTTGCTGGATACAAATCTGTTGATAATGGACGGGCATCAGGAAACATATCAACCAGTATGGAAGAGAGGGATTGTGACATTGTGGATGTCAAATTCATCAAGGAAATGGACCTAAAAGTGGTCAGTCCTGTGGACAATATCATCAATGTTAAGTTTAATGTAATCCAGTCTAAGACCTTTGAACTGCTGCATAAATACATACAGGATCATCGTACAACAATAATATTCACTAACACAAGGAGCGGAACTGAAAGAGTAGTGGACAGTTTAAAAGACCTGTACCCGAAGGATTATTCAGAAGAAAATATAGGGGCTCATCATGGGAGTCTTTCTAAGGAATATCGCGAGACGCTTGAGGGAAGGCTGCGTGAAGGGAAGATGAAGTGTGTTGTCTCTTCGACAAGTCTTGAACTTGGTATTGATATTGGGTTTGTCGACTTAGTCATCCTGCTTGGTTCTCCAAAATCTGTTGCTAGAGCGCTTCAGAGAACTGGTAGGTCAGGTCATCAAATTAAAAGTGTCAGTAAGGGTAGGATCATCGTGACAGATAGGGATGATCTTGTTGAGTGTTCAGTACTGCTAAAATGTGCGATGGAACACAAGATTGACAGGATTCACATACCTCGTAATTGTCTTGATGTCCTGACACAGCACATCGTCGGGATAGCAGTAGACCAAAAGATTTCTATTGATGATCTGTATGGACTGATAAGATCTTCATATTGTTTCAGGAATCTTGAATACAATGACTTTATGGAAGTTCTGCGATTCCTTGCAGGAGAATATGTCTCTTTGGAAGAGAGGCATATTTACGCAAAGATCTGGCTTGATGAGGAGGAAAGGATGATAGGCAGACGTGGCAGGATGAGTCGTGTTATTTATATGACTAATATTGGGACTATCCCTGAACAGACAGGTATCATCGTAAAGATAGCTAATCAACCCATTGGGACTATCGAGGAAGATTTCCTTGAGAAGCTTAAACCTGGTGATATCTTTGTACTTGGTGGGTCGACTTATGAATTTCGGTATGCCAAAGGACAGGTAGCATATGTAAACACAACAGTAGGCCGTCCTCCGACTGTGCCTTCATGGTATTCTGAGATGCTGCCTCTTTCTTATGATCTAGCTTGTGAGATAGGTAAATTCCGCAGGCTAATGAGTGGTAGATTCTGTCAAGACCATAATCCTTCTGAGATAAAGAAATTCATCAATGAATATCTCTATGTTGATGAAAGGGCAGTAAATGCGATATACCAATACTTTAGGGAGCAGTTTGATTACAGGACAATTCCCTCAGACAGAAGAATAATAATTGAGCATTATACGGATGATAAAGGTAGATATGTTATCTTCCACTCAATGTTTGGTCGTCGGGTGAATGATGTTTTAAGCCGTGCTGTAGCTTTTGCGGTCAGCAGAAGATTCCATAGAGATGTGGACATGGGGATAAATGATAATGGATTTTATATAAGGGCAGATTCAAAAGCAGACATTTTATCTGCTTTTAGGATGCTTAGATCTGATGAACTGAGAAAAGTTGTTGAGAATGCTGTCGACAAGACAGAGACTCTCAAGAGGCGGTTTAGACATTGTGCTTCACGTGCTCTTATGATTCTGAGATCATATAAAGGCCATACTAAATGGGTAGGAAGAAGGCAGGTGGATTCTATGATCCTTTTATCTGCTGTTCGCAGGATAAGCCAAGATTTTGTGATATTAAAAGAGGCCAGAAGGGAGGTTCTTGAAGACCTCATGGATGTGAATAATGCGATAAATGTCCTAAAGGGTATCGAAGATGATGTAATCAAAGTTGAAGAAATATTTACTAATGTGCCCTCACCTTTTGCTTTTAATCTTCTAATCCAAGGAAATACTGACATACTAAAAATGGAGGATAAGCATGATTTCCTGAAACGGATGCACCGGATGGTGCTCGCAAAGATATACTTAGAAAAATCCAAGGAATCAAGTCATGGAAAAATTGATTCAAATCATGACACTTTTGATTATGATGAATATTTTGACAATGAACTAGACGATATTGGTTCTGAATACTTGATTGAAAAGTTCAGTGTGACTGCAAGGAAGGTTGGACTTGATGCAATGAATGTTCATGAAGGGCGAAGGTTTCTTTCGGGCGAAAGAGATGGATTCAAGGATGGATTTATCAACTGGCTGAAGGGGCTTATTGATGGCGATGCACCTGAGATATGGGATGAAGATGTAATCAAGTATTTCAAGGATCACGCAGGTGAGCTATGATGGTCGTAAAGCTGGTCGGGAAATCTGCGATTGTTGATGACCATCTGATTATAGCTGATCTTCATATTGGCCAGTATGAGGATATAAGGGAAAAAGGCATATTATTGCCTGGAAATGAATTACAAGAAATCAGTAATGAGATTGACTCTTTGGCTGATCAGGCAAACAAGATCATTATTAATGGTGATTTTAAGCATGAATTTGGGAAGATTTCCAAATCTGAATGGAATAACTCTATTAAGCTATTAACTCACTTAAAGAAAAGATTTCAAGAAGTTAAGATTGTAAAAGGAAACCACGATGTATTGATGGGGCCTGTTGCTGATAAGCTTGATGTTGATATTAAAGACTATTATTTAGTTGGGAATACTTTAGTTACACATGGTGAGAAAATGATCAATCTCTACTATTCAGAGATAAAGAACATTATCATAGGGCATCAACATCCCTGTATCAAGCTGAGTGAGGGAGCAAAGACCGAATATTTCAAATGCCATCTTGTGGGCAGATATAAGGGTTGCAGACTTTTTGTACTTCCCAGTTTCAATGATCTTACAACAGGTGTAAATGTAACTGAAGGTGATATTATATCGCCTTATATAATTGATGTAGAAAAGTGTGAAATAATTATCCCAGATTATGACAATATGAGAAAATTTGGAAAGATTTCTCACTGGACAGAGCAGTAAGATTAATAAACAGTGATTTAGAGTAAATGAACAGGATTGATTGCATGATAAGAGAATCATTTATTTTTTTGGAAAGAGTCGGACAAAAAAGCGAACAGAAGATGTGGTCGTCAGGGATAACTGACTGGGATTCATTTCTCGACTGTAATGATGTTCCATGCGTTTCCAGTAAGGTTAAGCATTATTTTGACAGACAATTGATTGAAGCTAAAAAGCACATAAAACAAGATAATGCAAATTATTTTTCTGATATTCTGCCGAATGGAGAGATGTATAGACTATACGACAAATTCAAAGATGACTGCGTTTATCTTGATATTGAAACTACTGGATATTATGGTGATATTACAGTTCTTGGTTTATATGGTGGGGGAGAGACATTTATTATGGTCAGAGGGAAGTCCTTGCAAAAGGAAGCTTTTGAGAGGATCATGTCAAAATTCAAGATGGTTGTCACATTCAATGGTTCGTCGTTTGATCTGCCTATTGTTGAGAAATATTTTGGTTCAAAGATCAATATGCCGCATATTGACATGAGGCATGTTTGTTCAAAGGTCGGTCTGAAAGGTGGACTAAAGAATATTGAAAAGGAATTGGGAATCACCCGTGTCGAAGAAGTCCAGGGTGTGACTGGTGCTGATGCAGTCCAGCTTTGGAGAGCTTATCGATCAACTGGTAATGAGAAATATCTTGATCTGCTTGTGAAATATAATGAAGAAGATATAATCAATCTTAAACCATTGGCAGAGATGGTTATCCCACGAGTGTGGGAGTCTATTCGGTTTTGACTCTGAGTTCTCCTGTCATGTTGAATATTTTATCTGACTTATTGTGCTTATATGATAATGTTACAAATGACCTTGTCATATATCCTCGAACCGGGAGGTTATCACAAACAGCTGTCATAGTCGCGCTGTTTCCAATAGGTATATCAAATTCTTCTAACCCTGTGCATGAGATATTAACATTTTCAGATACATTTGAGACCAAGTAAGTTTTGTATATATCTGCTTCAATGCTAATTAAATGAATGTCATTTGGTCTATTATTTTGCAGTGTAATAACCATAGTATCATTCTCGGAATATAAATGATAATTATCACAATCAATACCAATTTCAAAATAGCAAGACTGTTCATATGGATCATAATAATATTCAATTGCATAAAACAAGTAATACAAAAATAGAACAAGAATCAATATTGATACTGCGAGTCCAATCCATGCAAGAATCTTACCTTTCTGTTCAGGATTATTATGTAATTGTACCAAAGCTACGATGCAAAATATTAACCCAAGCAGAGGGAAAATAAATGCGAATATATACAAAGAATTGCCCATAGGTTTGTGTTTGCCATATGTTTTTAATATGATTAGATTATATATAATTTATCATAAACCTTATTAATGGGTATTTTCTTCCTTACCGAAATAAGTGGGCTCGTGGATCAGAGCCACAATTGATAGCGGTTGACACCTAGTGTCAGATGAGTATAACAACCTTAACTCATCGTAACATAGAAAATGGGCTCGTAGATCAGCCTGGTACTCGGTTTATATCCGGGCGGGAAAGATCGCCACCTTGGCATGGTGGAGGCCTCGGGTTCAAATCCCGACGAGTCCATATACATAAGATTTAGAATTGTAGGCTCAGAAATGACTTATTTTTGTTTGCCGACGAGTCTTAAAATAATTTGACAAGGCGGTCCTGAAAACTTATTTTTCAGGGAACCGACGAGTCCATATTCAAATTGGCCTCTTAAACCTAATAAGTCAATTATTTTCTTTTTTTATGATTTCTGTCAAGGTATTCATTTCATCAATGAATGCTCGTTGGGACTTATCGATATCTGACATCAAGAGCTGAGCTTCTGTTATTTCTTTGTTGATGGCATGCATCGACTCTTCCAGTATGGTCATTGTATTCTGATCTACTGAAATGATCATATTGGTGTTGTTAATACCCTGCTTCCCTTCAACAAGGACGCTAGGACCATCTGTCTGTATCTCTTTCAAAATCGCGTCCTCTTCTGCAAAAATTAATTCTTTATCCTCATTTGATATGCTTGTGTCAACTGCAACTTCAGACGCTAGACTGACCATTTCTGTGATTATATTCTTTGCGTGACTGATAAGGTCAAGCATTTTCAGATTATAGTCCTTCAGTTGGCTGACTCTTGAGGATTTGACTACATTTAACGGTCCAAGCTTTTGTAGAAGCTGTGTGAGTATGTGGTTTCCAAGCAGTGTATTAAGATCATTACTCACAGAGATCATTCGCTTCTCGAAGTCCTGTTCTTCATCCTGAACCTTTTTTATCAGGTTAAGTATTTCACTTTGATTCATTTTTATCTCCAAGGATCAACTGGATATTCTCTATGTGTGAAGCTATCTTCTCAAGATGTTGTTCAATTTTCCTTTGTTGTGTTGGATTCAATTTTGTGCGGATTTTTTTAATGTGCATGTAGACTTTGGTATAATTCTTCAGATGTGATGTCAGTTTTTCAAGCCTGTCTTGGTATTCTTTTTTCATTTGATCATCTCCTTTTTAGGTCTGCCAAAGATTCCACCTTCTCCTTTTTCAGTAGTTATTAGTCTCACTACAATAAAGAAACTAAACAAGATGTAGATAAATATTTTGGTGTTTGAATCGAGTGTAAATGTCATCCAATCAGGAGGTGGTCCTGGTTGTGCTATGATTGTAACAGTAAAGTAAACCAAGAGTGCGGTCGTTGCAACCAATATTGGAGCAGTTACACCCGGTCCTGGACTGAATAGTATTGAATGGATCAATAAAAACAAGGCAATTATTGTGAAAAAGTCAGAGACTGAGGGATACAGAAAATTCATTGTCATTGTTATGATAATAAGTGTGAAAAGTGAGTAATTTGATTTTGTAAAATCAGATCCTTTCAAGCCAAAAAGAGAACCAATTAGTTGCATTAAGAAAAATATGACTACAAATAAAGCTACATTAGGAAGAAATTTATTTATGAAATCCACGGGATCAACACTGGCAGGATATGTATTTGTTAGATGAGGTATGACTGTAACACAACCCATGATTAGAGCAATTACGATGTTAATCTGTTTCTTATCATCAAATATCCTTGTGGATGAGAGGACTGCGTATACTAATAAGAATATTAGGATGAATGGCATAAGTGAATCATATATGCCAAACTGATCAACCCATTTGAACAGTTCAATGTAATCCATACATACATCTTAGGTCAGGTGTATTAAATAATTTATGTTCGGGGCAATGTCAACTTAGGTGGATTGACTTTGTTCGGAAAAAAATATATATGACGTATAAATACATGTTATCAATTTTAGGGGGACAAAAAATGAATAAAAGAAGGATTTACACTTTGAATGGTTTACCACCGGAAGTAATCGCTGTTGCTTTTGCTAAATGTTCCAGGAGCCCAGAGTCTTTTGATAAGATATCTAAGGAGTTAAACGCTGATCTGTCAAGAAAATTCCATGAGAGGTGGGTTGTTGGTTATGGACACAGTTCGGTTGCAGAGCATGCTGTCCTATCATTAGCTATTGAAAATGTTTCTGTCATTGCTACAAAGGTGATTGAAGACAACAGGCTTGCCTCATATACAGAAAAATCTACTAGATATCAGGCATTTGATAAAGACAGGGTATATCGTCCAACTGGTCTTGGGCAGAATGAAGAGCTTTATAATGAGACTATAGATTATTTGATGGATAAGTATGAAGAATTAAATGTCAAGATGCGACCATTCATTGAGGAAAAGTATCCAAAGGAGGCTGACGAATCAGACAGATTTTACAAGGTTAGAATTGATAATGTCTTGCTAGACAATACAAGATATATACTGCCGGCGGCCATTTTAACAAATTTAGGTATGACTGTAAATGCAAGGCAGCTCGAGCATGCTATCGTCAAGATGATGACACATCCGCTCAAAGAGTTGAGAGATATTGGTCAGGAGTTAAAGGATGCAGCTATTAAAGTGACACCAACTCTGATTAAGTATACAAAAAAGAATGATTATATTGACAATAGTGCAAAATCACTTGCAAAATACACAGAGGATTTAACAGCAGATATCATTCCATCTGTGGATGAATCGGTTGAATTGGTTGAATCAGATGAGAATCCAGAAGATAAGATAATCGCTGCGCTGATATTCAGAGACAGTCATATTTCTTATGGTCAAGCTGTGGAGATTGTCGCAAAGATGGATATTTCCAAGAAAAGTGAGGCTCTTGCTATTGCAATGAAAGACATTGGCAAATTTGATGCCCCAATCAGAGAGCTTGAGCATGCATATTTCACATTTGATATTCTCGTTGATTATGGTGCTTTTAGGGATATTCAGAGACATAGGATGTGCACACAGACAAACCAATTATTGACAACACTACACGGGTTTGATGTCCCTGATGAGGTCAATGAAGCCGGTTACAGCAATTTCTATAAAGAATGCATGGAAAAAGCTGATTTGGCCTTTAAAGAGATGGCTAAGGATATGCCACATGAAGCTTCTTATATTGTTCCTTTGGCATACAAGAAAAGAGTTCTCATAAAATGGAACCTAAGGGAAATATACCATTTTGTCAAGCTTCGATCAGGACATGGTGCTCATCCGTCATATAAATCGGTTGCTCAGCAGATTTACCGGATTATAGAAAAAAAATATCCTTTGCTTGCAAAACATCTTGTTTGTGACCTGGATTGATTGCAATACAGGAAATTTTATATACATGAGATGGCACGCAGAGTTATAAATGATTACCAGCAGGATTGCCCGCACAGGATATTTTATTAATGGTGTTATTCGATCTAATGTAAATAGGGTATACAGGGCCACCAAGAGGATAAGAAAGATCAGGATTATGAAGAACCCTGAATCCAGACCGATGATAATTGGGCACAGAGGTGCTCCCGACATCTATTTTCAGAATACAATGGAATCTTTTGATACGGCTATTAAGCTTGGTGCTGATATGATCGAAATGGATGTCCATCTTAGTGCAGATAATCATGTTATTGTTGTCCATGATAATCGGTTGGATGAGTTAGCCGGATATAAGAGACAAATCAACAAACTTACATTAAAAGAAATCCGCAAGATTAGATTAAAAGACGGATCCAGAATACCTACTTTGGATGATGTTTTCAAGAGATTCAAAAAGAGAGTATTATTTATGATTGAGATTAAGTCAATTAGTGTCACTTACCCACTTGTCAGACTTATCGAAAAGCATAAGATCAGTTCAAAGGTCATCGTCAGCTCCTTTGCACACCCAGTTATCAGTATTGTAAATAAGATTAATCCAAAAATCGTAACGCTTGTTATTTGTGTCTGCTGCGCGATGAGACCAGAGGAAATGGTACTGGATGCACAAGCAAGAGGTCTGGTAAATCTAAGTGATACTCTTGTAAGCCGGACTGTCAAAAGGTGTCATAAGAATGAACAGATCATATTCTCATTTCCAATCAGCATTGAGGATACTGAAAACAAAACTGAGCTTAGGAAACTTGTAAATATGGGTGTGGATGGTATAATCACAAATAATATTGGCAGAGTTAATGAATTGTTCTCAACTATGAAAATATCTAATAAGAAACCACGATTTGAACTAAAGATCTGACTTAACTTTGTTGTAAATTAAATCTGAAACTTCTTCTTTGGACATTAGGACTCCATCTTTAACACACTGGATGACGGTCCACCGAGAATCAGAGGATAGTTCAATGTAACGTTTTTCTACTTCCTTGATGTAGTTGTCATTTTTCTCGTGAATGTCCTTTGTGTCTCCTTTCAGGAAATCTTTCTGATCACGTTTTTCTATAAGATTTTGCCTGTAAGAAAAAGGTACATTTAGGTAAAATATTCTATCAGCTTGCGGCATTTTAAAAATTTTGTACTCAAGTTCCTTTACCCAGTTATCAGATTCAGGATCGTCCATTCGGGTTGACTGATATGCAATATTTGAGTGGATGTAACGATCCAGTATGATTATGTATCCTTCATTTAGGAGACTAATGATATTTTCCTTTTGGGCAAAACGATCTGAAGCAAATAATAGTGCTGTAATTTTTGGATCAAGATTACCATATTCTCCGCGCAGGTAGGATGCGACCATCTTACCAAAGAAGGATTCGTATACTGGAAAAGAAAACATCTTGGTTTTTATCCCATCGTCTTTCAGCCTGTTGTAGAGAAGATGTGTTTGGGTATTCTTGCCAGAGGCATCTGTTCCGTCAATTACGATAATTTTACCTTGCATTTTACTTACGCGCTTATTGCTGCTCGCTTACACATTCTTCCAAACAGTACTTGTTTAAAATGATTTTGGCACTGCTGATGAATTTGTCTTCGTTTTCAGTTTTAATGATTGAACCGCTTGCATTTCCATGGCCACCTGATTCTCCACCGACTGAATTAGTAATTTCCTGGATTATTTTCCTCAGATCAATTTCAGGATTCATACCCACTATCCGCAGAGAAGTCTTTGTTGTCAGATCGTCTGACTGGGCAAGCGCAAGGATCATTGTACCCTTTTCAAGCTCTTTTGATCTCGATAGAATCGAAGCGACAGTACCAATTATTGTTGCTGGTATATTATCACCTGCCTGAATAATAATATATTTTTCTTTTTTGATTATCTCTTTTGAATCCTGATTAGCTCCATACCATTTGAGTGATTTCATGATTTCCTTTCTATATTCATAAAGATTGTGTATTGCTCTGGTCTTGGACGGAGTATCACCAAGGCAAGTGCCTATTCCAAGAGATGATTTACCCATCCGTCCGCATGCATTAAGAAGTGTAGAGAATTCCTTTAGGTCATGCGTTGGGGAATCGTTTGCTTCCGCTGGGATTAGATATATATTACCTACTATATCCTCTGGATTTTTCTCATTAATCCTTCGTTCAATTATTGCTTGGCATAATTTCTTGTTCTCATCATCACAGAGCTGGTTAAGCATTTTCCACTTATTGTTGATTTTTGGCTTTATTCCTATCTGGTTCATAAAGTCAAGAGCTCCTTGTTCACTTCCTGTAACACCAGGAATAAATGGGTCTGTGGAGTATTCAAGCAGTTTGATAAGTGGTCTGCTGGATGCTCCGAAGAATCTTATACCGCGTTCAATCTCAAGGGTTCCATTCTCAACTGCCTCTTTAAGTATTTCATTATTGAGTTTTAGGAATCCCTTTTTCTCTTGCGAGTCTCCTATTGCGCCAAGGACTGCCAGATGGGATAGTTTTTTATTTTTGTCTGATAATTCTTTAGCAAACATATACACAACCCCTGCTCCGGAAATTTCCTGTGAACCATCGATATCATATAGATGCGGATTCAGATGAAAGATGTCCAGATCTCCAAGATCGCATTTTACTGGTACGTGGTGATCAAGAATTAAGACTCGTTTTTCATTCATTAAGCGTTTAATGTGTACTGCCTGGCCACTTCCAAGATCTGTAAAGATGTAGTTCTTATAAGGTTCTCTTTGATATGATTGAATTATCTCTGTATTCAGCTGAGGAATAATCGAAACAGAGTGCTTCATATTCCTGTCAAGAAGCATTCTTATGATAATTGAGCTCGCACAGATACCATCAGTATCCAGATGCGATATGACTCTGACTGGCTCGTCAGAGTCAAAAGACTCAAAAAAATCCACTGCGTTCTTTACAGCCTGACCAAAGGCCTGATATTTATCCAACGTATCCTCCTTATGAGTATACACTCATCTGTGAAGGGTCGAATTTCCAATCTTGTGATAGCTTGCCTGATTTCTTGTAATATTTCACAAGCCTTTTTATCTTCGAGTCTGTAAGCTGCAGGCCTCTTTTTCCGGGCATGTCGTGCTTATTCTTCTCAAGATGCTTCTGAAGATGGACATATTTTTTTAATAGATTGTTTAAGTCTTCTGGCACTTCTTTAAGCAGCCCTTTACTGCTCATGACTTCTGTAATCCTTTTCTTGAGCAATGTCCTCACATAAGGAATTCCATAGACGTCTCTAAGATATATCCCAATCTGTGAGGATGTCCTTCCTTCCTTTGCGAGCTTGACTATCAAAAGCTCGATTTCATTTGCTTTGTACCTTAGCCATGAAGGCTTTGTCTTAACTATCGGTTTATTTGATCCAGATTGACCTCTCTTTCTGGAATGCATTCTTGCCATATTACCACCTTATTGGGAAACGTAGCCTTAGAAAACTAGTCTCCAGTATAGGAAAGCCTTTATAAAAATCAATTGTGATCTTTAAACAAAAATAAACTGTTTTTGCGACCGTCCTATCTATTGTTAAAGAGAAGTGAGTGTGAGTTCATTTATAAATGTATTGGTGAAAATCAAGGGTATCCTTGCTGGACTATTTTGAGTGCCTTTATCTTTTGATCAAGACCTTTGACAATTGCATCCAGATGCTCAGTAATCTTTTTTGATACTAGTTGTATATCACGTGTTCCTGCCAACAATCCATTCTTATATTTATTAAGGTTATTTGTAATTTCAGAGTCGGGATCACCCAATTTTCCTTTGAAATCTCTTTTGAATCCACCTGTTCTATTTTCACCATCCACCCTCAACACATTAACCTTGTATATCTGCTCATGTAGATGATAAATATTCCCTATCACATCATGTAATTTATTAATGTATTCTTGTGAGTCTGTCACAAAGATATTGTATTTATCTCCAAATATTAGCTTGACGTATGCTAAGTTTATTAGTTTCATTAGTTTTTCAACCAACTCATCCACTTTTCTCTGGCCATCTCCAACACGATTCAGGTCGAAAAAATGTACTTTTGAAAACACATCAAGACATTTCTCAATTCTCTTCCGGTTATCATGGGTAGTATTTGTATGGTGCCAATGGTAACCATCTGACTGAGTAAAATCAGTAATCAGTGTAGCCGGTGTGGTCATATACACAGAAACATCCTTAAACTCTTTACTCCAATCTTCCATGGTCTTCTTAATCTGTTCAATATAGGCCTTAGACTTCTTATAGAAATCTACCTGATCCTGATGTTTAACCTGAGCAGATTTAAATGCTTTCTTTACATCCTGATTTTCCATATGTTCCTGTATTTTTTCGAGTAACAACGAAATTTCGTTCTTCTTGTCTACAGGTAGGTATAATTTGACTAATGAGTATGCTTCCAGCAGGTTATCTGCTATCTTTTCCATGTCCTTGGGAATTTTGTCTGCCATTTTAGGGATGATAATTCAATCTATTGTTCAGGTCCAGAGTGATGTTCACTATCTCACTAAACATATATGAACAATTCTGGAGACTATATGCATACATATTCTGCATATTCTGGTCAAACATATCTGCATATCCAGCAAGTGTGACAAGCTCTTGCGAAGCTTCCTGAAGATGTTGTCTGAGATTTGCTACAGTGCCCTGAACCTGTCTTATCTGGTCTGGACCAAATGTGGGAATGTTAGTATATCTTACGGAATTGTTAATCATCTGAGGTCGGCCAACTGCCTGCATGAGCTGGTTGAAAATCCCTTCCAGGTTATGCATCCTTCCCTGCAGTTGAACCATGTGCTGGTTCAAATCGTTGGCATTTCGTGGTGGAGGAATATTTGGATTCTGAGGATTCTGTGTCCTGGGGTCAACTGGGGGCTGGTTTGGATTCCCACCAAGCCAGTTTGCTATGGCACCTCCAGCAGGAGTCTGCCTAGCTGCTGACCATGCCTGAGAGATCCACATAATAGCACCGATAATCATCAATATCCATCCGAAATGCATAAACCAATCTCCGTTTATCTGGCCAATCGTAAGCATTGCTATTCCAGCAGATATAAGACCAGCTCCGGCTCGTGAGCCTACGTCTCCTTTCATGAGATTGTAACCGATTATACCAAATGCTATGGTCCCATAGAACATAGCCCAATCTCCGAAGTGTACAAGGACTTTCTGGAGCCAGAAGTTTGTGGACGGATCTGCAAAATAAAACAATGATAATGTTGACAGTCCTGCTATTGCATTTGATACAACTTTGCCTTCTTTGTTTAATTGACCTTGACCGCCAAATATATGGGCAAACCTTGCTCCTGCTGCTGTAATCGAATAGATTAGCATGTACATCAGTATGAGCATCAATCCATAAGCAACATTCTCTTGTTTGATGAACTCTTTTATGTAACCAAAGGCATCTCCTATGTCCTGGACACCGCCAATTGCTGCATGAACGGACATGGCTACCAAAGAGAAGATCAAAACAAATACAAATATCCTTGTGAGATGATTTCTATTCATCTTTTAGCAACTCCAGAATTGACTTGATCTTGCGCGGAGCAATCAGGCTGTATTCCATGTTCTTGCCTTTCCGCTCCTGATGTATCACTCCCGACAGCAAAAGCTGTCGTAGGGCGAGTGATACTGTGGGCTGTGATTTATTTGTATGCGGGATAATCTGAGATACATTCTTTGGACCCGGTAAGAGCGCCTCAACGATCGAGAGTCGCGTCTCGTCCGCAAGGGCCTTCAATTTTGTAATGATGGGATCCATATTAGCTAAAATAAATATTTAAATATTTAAATATTTGTATTTTGAAGATCACATTACAGGCAAAATATTGTTAGATAAACAGATAAACATATTTACATATTATAATTAGACTATATCTTGGAGGTTTTTATCGTCATGAGATAGATAAATTGAGAGGTTATATTTACATATGTAGATATATAAAATATTAAATTTAATTATTGTGCGTAAATTGAGATATTACTGAATACACATATAAAAATATAAGAACATAAACAGATAAACATATTTATATTTATTAATATAATATTGGAAAAATAACGAGGAAGTTTTAAATATTTTAAAAAATACTGATTTAAAGTGAAGATAAGCATTATCATTCCTGCTCTTAATGAAGAGAAATATATCGGCAAGTTACTGACAAGCATATCCAAGCAGGATTTTAGAGATTATGAAGTTATTGTTGCAGATGCTGGTTCTTCTGACAAAACTGTCGAAATTTCAAGGAAATTAGGTGCACGAATCATTAAAGGTGGTAGTCCGGCAGAGGGGAGGAATAATGGTGCTAAGGTTGCGAAGGGAGAGTTCCTGTTCTTCTTTGATGCGGATGTAAAATTACCTCCTAAGTTTCTGTCAACTGCTTATGAAGAGATCCAAGAGAGTTTTCTTGATTTGGCAACCTGTCGTTTTGTGCCCATATCCAATATGCATATCGACAAGGTGATGCATAATCTGGCGTTTCTTACAGTCAAACTGGGCAGGTTTTATAATCCTCATGCTCCGGGATTCTGCATTTTCATCACAAAGAGACTTTTTGATAAAGTGGAGGGCTTCAATGATGAGTTAATGCTTGGAGAAGATCACGATCTTGTGAAAAGAGCATCCGTTTACAGACCAATTGGGATCCTTGAAAACACACACATTTATGTCAGTGTAAGGAGATTAAGAAAAGAAGGCAGATTTACTCTTGTGAAAAAATATATCATGGTAGAACTGCATAGGACGTTTAAAGGTGAAGTCAAAGAGAATATCGTTGATTATGATTTTGGTGATTTTGATAATTTAAAATCAAGTAAAACGTTAGAAAAGGTTGAAAGGCAGATCAATATTATGAATATTGAATATAATAAAATAACCAAGTTCATAGGAGATCAAACTTCTGATTATAAGAATAAGGTGGACAAAGCATATCATAAATATTATAGATTATATCAAAAATTATGGGAGTTTTTAAAGACAGAGAAAGATTAGTCCTGAAGGGCGTCAACTTCCTTGGATAATTCCTCAATTATCTCAATGAGTTTGGTAAGCATTTTCCCAAAATCACCATGCATTATCATCTTATGGCCGTGTGAGCCTGCCCATGCGGTCCGCAGCATTCTTCCATCTTTTCATGTATTTCCTGGCATGATTTAGAAATCATAAGGATATGTGCTGTGGACCATTGAAAAGTACAAATGATATTATTCTCAACAGGTTGGATGAGTTGACTGATTCAATGAAACGCATTGAAGATAAGTTAAAACAGATTACTTAAAAAGTAGCATGTATATTTATGATAGACTATGTTTCACTCGCTGAAATCACATATGTTATTATTATCTGAATCAACATAAAGCCCACATAATCCAGGAGCATCGTCGTCTTCTATCCCCCATGGGCAGGTGATTGATTTCTCTTCTGGTAAAGTTTCAATAAAGGTTCGAATATCTTCAGCATGGATGGACAACCCATATTTTTGGCTTAGATCTTTTATTGGTGTTTCCGGATCAACTTCTAATGGTATTGAAAGACCTTCATAAAATACAGTTGTTGGAATCTGTGTGCCGTTTGATAGTTGATTTAATGTCATCCAGCCTTTAATGCTTGCCAGATCTATAGTCCCATCTTCGGTTACAAGGTCCCCATCAGGAATACTTTGCCAAGACCCCATGTCTATTGATATGAATATTGTTGCAAATAATACTGCAACAACGAATAGGCCGTATAACCAGCTTGGTATGTTGTATCCAAAGAATTGATTTTTTAATACCTTCTTTGGGCATTCATCAACACAAATTTTGCAGTCGATACACTCAGTATCTTTGATTTTCTTAACATTAGATACTTTTACACCCACTGGGCACACTTTATCACACCGCTTGCATTTGTTACAGTTTTTTGAATCCCTTACTATGCTTGTCAATCCAAAACGTGAAAATATGGCCATACCGGCACCAAGTGGACATAAGTATTTGCACCATACCCGAGATATAAACACAGATGCGATTAGTACAGTAATTGTTATTGCGAAAGCAATAGTATGAGTGATTATTGCATCAGGTTCAAAATCCCAGAATATTCCTTTGCCAAAATGAAAGAAGGTGAGGAAAGGATCATAATCTCTGAATACGAGGTAGCCTGTGTAAGTAGTTAAGAGCAGTATTGCGATTAGGAGTATGTATTTAAGATAACGAGCAGGTCTGTCGAAGGCAGGTAATTTCTTTTTTTTGGTTATAAGTCCTAGCAATTCTTGTATGGTTCCAAATGGGCATATCCACCCACAGAATCCTCTCTTAAAAAATAAAACTGTTAGGAAAACTCCAATCGAGAGTATTAAGCTGCTCATGAGAATCCGTGGGACAAAACCCCCTGTTGTTATGAATACAAGGAGTGTTTCAATGCCTCCAAAAGGACATAATGCATCAACAGATGCTGCCACATCTCCACCAAGAACAAAGTGACGTAGTGAGAATACTGTAAAGAGGGCAAGAAATGCAAGTAGGATTCCATACCTGATTATGTGTGCTATTTTCACGAGGGAATCGAAGGCCAGATTTTTGTTTATAAATGTAATGTTTAACATCCAATAGGTACACCATACATTTTTATGTTTAATATTATATTGTATCTGTATGCCAAAAGATTGTTCATTACTTCACCTATATTAGATAAGATAAAATAAATATCTTAAAACATTTAACATATCTATGCATTTTAAGATACGAATTATTATAATCAAAACTAAACAATAGAAGATCTAACATTTACTGCTTCAAAATTTATATATGACGGTTTGAAACAGTATCTCCGCTAGGAAAATGATTACTCCTAAGTGCTCAGAAAAAAGCACATAGGAGTACATCATGGTTGTTTTTGCTATAAAACACCATGAAACAAATAATCACTTTCCTAAAAAAAGCTTTTGATTCTCTTGA
>JAIPIC010000026.1 GCA_021734865.1 Candidatus Woesearchaeota archaeon
AATGGAGTTTCAGCCACAGAGATGGGCATTAGACCATTTTGTAAAATTATACAATGAAGAAAGATTACATCAAGGAATAGGATACAAAGTACCACTTGAAAGATACAAGAGTGCAAACAATTCGGTTTAGTTCAATTATTTTTATACACTTAGCCTATTTCAATACTTCTCCTGTCTTCAGATACCACATGCTCATATCCAGTTCTGCTTGTGTCATTTTCAGTTCGGCTGCAATGTCTGCCAGTTTTTCTTCGTTTTCATAATACACTTTTTTTGTCAGGGTTTTTGGTTTTTCACTTATAATCTTGTCCTCTACCATGAGATTGAGTATGTGACGATCTAGTATCGCCAAATCAAAATAACCAACATTCCTTAAGAAATGTGAAGATTCCTTGTATCCAATGCCTTTCACAGATTTAACAAGCCATTCACGTGCTTGTTTCTGTCCGTATGATTTTATTATGTGTTGAACTCTAGTTTTAAAATCTTTCATCACATTTTCTCTTGCACGAACAATGTATGCGGCTTTATTATTATGGAAACGGTGCTTATTTCGTCTGATACACTCAATCAGGTCTTTTGACGGACATGTTTCAAATCCTTTATTACCCAGTTCTTTCTGGATATTTATTGCAGTTATGGCTTTTGAGTTTGCTGTAAGTATGCAAAAGCATAATTCAGAGAACCATGCTTGATTTGATTTGGTTCTAAATGAAGAGAAAACTGCCAATCTAGCATTTATCTTTTTTCTGATAGGCTCTTTGATTTTTTTGATTTGTTCTACCAGTCCAGTCATTTTAAACCTATCCTCTTACAATATTCAGATATTACACATTTATCACAATGTGGCGATATGGGTCTGCATGTGTTCTGTCCATAAGCGACTAAAATTGAATTTATTGTAGTCCAGTGTTCCTTGGGCAGTTTCTTGCGTAGTGCCATCTCTGTTTCAAGCGGAGTCTTGGTCTTAACATAACCCCATCTGTTGGTGATCCTATGGACATGCGTATCAACGCATATTGCAGGTATGTCAAATGCGATGGCAAGCACAAGATTTGCGGTTTTCCTGCCTACTCCAGGTAATTTCAGCAATTCGTCCATAGTATCTGGTACTATAGTCATAACTTCAGCAAGCTCTTTGAGGTGTTTTGCTTTTGTATTGTGAAAACCTACTGGGTAAATCAATTGATTCAGTGTTGAATAATCGATTCGCTGCAAGTCTTTGACATCTCTTACTTCCTTAAACAATCGCCGGGCTGCCTGAGCTGTTGTCTCATCTTTGGTTCGTGCAGACAGAATTGTCGTAATTAATACTTTAAATGGGTCTTTTGTCTGTATTTGTATTAAATCAACTACAGGAACTTTGTACCCGGCAACTTCTTTTCTAAGAAGTGAGATTACCTTATCAATATCTTTCATATCCAAGATATAACTAAAAGAGACTATAAATATTTGCTTTAAGATTAAAAAAAATAAAAAAAATTAATACATAATGTATGGATAATATCTATCCTGCTTATAGGGCAGTTCTATCTCGCCGATTTCAGAGATATCATTCAGATCACTCATGACAATCTTTCTACTTGAGACAGTGTAGAGCACATCATCCATGTAAAGAGATCGTTTTACAGCTTGAGGAGCCCTCCAATAATAGCTGTCATCAGCCTCACCGTCATGAACAACTTTCCCTTTGAGTGAAATTCCATCTTCAGGTGTAACACCCAAAACATAAGCCCCATACCATATTTCTTGCCTGTAATAGCCATACCTTGAATCATAGACACTGTTGTCTGTGACTTCACGTATTGGTAATACTAGGATATTTTTCTTCTTGTCAAAGAGGAAGGCCTTATGGTCATTTAGCGCTTCAGAGTCTGTTCCAGATGTCCCAATCTCATATTTGTCGAGTTGTATCGGATTATTGACGTCTGATACATCAAATAATGATATTTTAACACCTTTTGTGGATGTTCCGCCCCATTGGTTCTCTCCTGTTTCTTTTCCTATCCCTATGATATGATTCTCATCATATGGGTGCAGATAATCAGAATATCCTGGAATTTTCAGTTCACCAAGAATCTCTGGCTGAGTTGGATCTGAAAGATCAATTACAAATAGTGGGTCAATCCTTTGGAATGTGACCATATATAATTTTTCTCCAACGAATCTTGTCGAATAGATACTATCATTCTCTGCAATTCCACCCAAAGAGCCTATTATAGTCATGCCTTCATCAAACACAAACACATTACTGTACTGGGATCGTCCGCTTCTAGTCCAGATGTTTGTGTTTGTTGCAACTCGTAGATTACCATCATACTCATCTAAAGAGAACTGATTTAGGAGCGAACCGTAGACTTCTCCTCGTGACTTGTAGTCAATATCCATCCCATCGATGCCAATCTTATGTATGACTGTTTTGCTCTTTTCAAGTTCACTATTGAAGTCATATTCAGCTGTGGCTTCCCTTATGTTTTCATATAAAGCCTCTTTTGTTTGTTCTTCCATGTTGTTGTATGTATCTTCAAGAATTGTGGATATTATATCCCATTTCTCAGGATCAGAAAGCGTTTCATCAATATTATTTATTGATGTTTTTGCGCTCTGAGGAAGTAATGGAAGAACTGCTTCATAAAACCTGTCCACCTGGTATTTCTCATGATATCTGTATGGGTAGTTCTTCTTGTATGTGATGTAGATATTGTCCTCTGAGACATAAAGTGTATTTGAATATCCCATTAGGAAACTCTGTGCATTTATTTCGTCTCCGTTGATATCAAATGCTGATACTGTGTGGAATATGTAATCGTCTTCTGGATTGTCAAAATAATAGACATCAGGACTGAAGACTTTTGATCCGGATTCTCTAATGAAAGGCATGTCTAATATTGTCTGATACACATATTCTTTTGAAACAAGATAAACATAATCTCCGATCATCCGTGCCTGATAGAATGTGCCGCTGACATCAAAATCTTTAATCAATTCAGGATCTGACCTGTCCGACACATCATAGATATATGCATGAGTCCGTGTTGTGTATACTGAACGAGGGATATAATCTGATTCTGAGATAGATATTGTCTCGTCTTCGACATTGCTAAATATAACCACTTTGTCACCATTAAGGAATATTTGTGTTGGCCATCCTTCGATCTCTGTCTCAGATAAAGTATCTGCCTGATCAGTAGGGTACGCATCCACTATCACAAATTTATCCTGCGATAGAATATAGATATACTTCCCATCATTTTTAATAAAATCAGCCTCGTCAACATTCTCCACCTGAATATTTGTTGTGGAGTGATCATCAGCATAGTTAGCAGATCCTCCTGCTTTTGTTGCCATTCCTTCAGCTGAAGGGGCCATTTCCATGTCAACCATTTCCCCCCTGCCGGATTGATAGTAAACTGGGCTGTATGTTGACTGTCCTAATAATTCATGTATTTCTTGTACACTATTGATTTTCTTTATTTGCTGTGAGGTTTCAAATCCGCTCAGGTCAGAATTACCAGGCTGACCTGTAGTTGGTTGGATTACAGTCGGATCTGGATTACCACTACCAGGGTATTCAGTCCCCCACGGTTGTTCCTGCTGACAACCGACTAATATAATTGCTGAGAATATCAATAAAAATGCTATTGTTTTTTTAATCATGATACATCACCTCTTTTATGAAATATCCCTATTTATAAATAAGCTTCTTTCACTTCAATCTATATTGAAGCTTACATTATTTATTTGTAATTAAATCTTTCGGGTGATTTTAAATTGATTATTATTGGTCACAAAATTGGCAAAGTCAACAAACGTGGGTTTGGGTAACAAATATATACAAAGCAGATTTTGGGACTGTAAATTACTCTATTTACAGTATATTCTTCTTTGCAAAAAGGATTCATCGTTGTGTTTCTCCGTCGATGAATTTGGACATAAATTTTGCTTTTTACAAAGAAGAACCATTTAACCCACTTAAGTTGACTTTGCCCACAAAATTGTATGCACTATATGCTGCTGTTACTCCTTCTGCAACACCTGTGATTGCCTGCTTGAAATCTCCATCACAGACATCCCCTGCTGCGAAAACACCAGAGATATTTGTCATAGCCCTCCTATCAATTACAATTTCATCCTTTTGATTTAGCTTTACTCCAAGATCCTTGGCAAGATTTGATATCGGGATGTGGCCAATTGCTATAAAAACACCTTGTGTCTCAAATTCAGTCGAACCATTATAGGGTTTGTCCAACAAGACTTTCTGTACTGTTGTCTGACCTTGGATTTCCTTCACGTTAGTGTTATTTATGATTTCGATCTTAGAATTTTCTTCCACTCGTGATAAGGTTATTGGTTCCGCCCGGATTTTTTCCCTCCGGTAGATTATGTATACTTTGTCAGCATATTCTGTGAGAAGAAGAGCATCTTTTGCAGCAGTGTCTGAACCTCCTACGACAACTACAGTCTTTCCTTTATAAAATGCTCCGTCGCATAATGCACAATAATGAACTCCTTTGCTTTTAAATTCTTCCTCGCCAGGAATTCCCAGTTTTTTCCATACTGTACCTGTTGCTATGATAACAGCTTTTGATTCCAGTACTTCTTCGTCCATATAGATCAAAAAATAGTCTTTTTCTTTTTTTATTCTAGTCACTGTACTATTTATTACTTCAACACCATATTCTAAGGCGTGTTCACTAATCCTATTGAAAAGCTCGAATCCAGTTATATTTTTAATGCCCGGATAATTAGCAATATCATTCGTATTGATTATGGCTCCTCCTGGCATTGTTGTGACTACAGCAGTTTTAAGCATAAATCTCCCTGAGTACAAAGCAGCACCCATACCCGAGACTCCTCCTCCAATAATTACAATATCATATTTTGCCATTATAATCACCCTCACTCCTTGTCAATCAATATGACTGGTGGAGCTTGTTTTCTTTTGAATTCACTCTTTTTAATCAGATCCATCACTTTTTGGACTGTTGTAGGATCATACTCCTGATTTATTTGCTGAAGGTTCAATCCTTTTTCAATCTTTGCTTTAAGGATTTTGTCCAAAAGTTCATATGGTGGGAGAGAATCAGTGTCTTTCTGTCCAGGCCTGAGCTCTGCAGAGGGTTCTTTTTCTAGTATGTTTACTGGAATCAACTGTCTGCCAGAAATTTCATTAATATACCTAGCCATTTCATAAACTTCAGTCTTGTAAATATCCCCAATTGGACAAATGCCACCAGCGAGATCACCATAAAGTGTTGCATATCCTACCATTGCTTCGCTTTTATTTCCTGTTGCCAGGACTAGATATCCAAATTTATTTGAGAGCGCAAATAGATAATTTGCCCTTATTCTGGCCTGTAGGTTTTCCTCCGTCACGTCACTGACCTTTCCTTTGAAGTGGGGGGTCAATACTTCAATATATTTACTATATATTTCATCTATTGGTATGGTTTTGTGCTCGATATCAAGATTGCTAGCCAATAATTTTGCGTCTGTTATGCTAGACTGGGTAGAATGTGGCCCAGGCATAGAAACTCCAAAAACATTTTCGTTTCCAAGTGCCTTAACAGCTAGTGTTGCTGTGAGTGCTGAATCAATTCCTCCACTTAGACCAATAACAGCCTCATGAAAACCATTTTGTTGTGCATATTCCCCAAGTTTTCCCACAATTTCCTGATATGTTTTGACGATATTCATTATTTGACACCAAGATTATTTTTCTTACTTATACAACCTTACACTATAAAACCCTATGGATTTAAACCCTCCATTTACAAATCTATGACTTTATTGGAGTGCGTATATTGCTTTAGTTTCATCACCAGCCAGAACAGTCCAACTATATTGGATGCTATTCCACCTAGGACCATTGCAACAGCAATAGATAGGTAGCTGTACTCAAATATATATACAAAGACATATGCTACTGGGATTGCAACGAATACTATTCTAGTCAGATTAATTATAAGGCCAGGCATTCCAAGACCAAGGCCCTGCATTATACGGCTTGTTATCATTCCTACTGCCATTAGAGGGAAGGTCAGAACATTTATGTGGATGTAAGCAGCGCCGATAGTAATAAGCGTCATGTCAGTCGTAAAAATCCCCATGAAGAATGTTGAGAATAAGAAAAAAATAAGTCCGATCAGAGCAGAGAAAGCCACTCCTATCTTAATTGTGAACCAACTGATATCTCTTAAAAGATCATATCTCTTTGCTCCGTAAAACATCCCCACTAGCGTCATTGCTGAAAATGAAAAAGCAATTATTGGCATGGCAACCACGCTCTCAAGTCTTGACGCCACACCAAATGCTGCGACATGGTTGATACTGAAATGAGCCATAAAGCGGTTTATGAAAACAACATAAAAAGACATTAGAAGCATCATTATCATGGCTGGTCCACCAACCTTGAATATGTCAAATACCTGGCCAAGATCTAGACTGAATGACTTAAACTCCATTTTAAGATATGATCTCGTACGTATCAAAATGAGAGATAATATGAAAGCAAAAGTGAATGAAATCACTGAAGCAATCGCTGCACCCTCCACACCAAGATTAAGAACAAATATGAATATTGGGTCCAGTATCATGTTCATAACAAGAGCTGAAATCTGTACAATCATTGGGGATTTTGTATCTCCCTGTGCAGTGAATATGTTATTAAATATGTACGTAGGAAACATGAAGAATATTCCCATAAAAATAATGTTCATGTATTTTAGACCTAATATCAGAACTTCTCCTTCAGCACCGAAAAGCATGAATATATCTTCAAGGAAGATCTTGCCTAGTATAAATATGAGAACTGCAGCGACCAACGAAATGAATATACCATGCAAGGCAGTGTTTTCTGCCTGCCTTTTCTTTTTGGCTCCAAGAAACCGTGAGATTCTTGATCCAACACCAACAGCTATCCCTGAGTTTATGGACATTAAGAAGAAAAATAATGGAAATGAAAATGTGAGTGCAGCTAGAGCTTCAGCACCCAATCGTCCAACAAAAGCTGTATCGACAATGGAATACATTGTCTGTACAAGCATGGCGATAAGGATAGGGCCTGCTAGTATAAACAAGCTCTTTCTAGGCTGTTTAATAAACTCATCAACTCTATTTCCTGGCATGGTCTAGGGAAAATTTTATATCTTTATAAAATGTTAGCTGTCTAATGAGGAGACATAAACATCCAAAATTTAAGCGAATTGTGCTTTATATCTCAATTTTAGTACTGTTGTTACTTTTCATTGTGATTGTGCAGCTTGATTTTGTTTTTCTTAAGTCAAGTGATGTTTCACTCAGTGTAGATAATCCTGTAATATACACAAAGAACAGCGGTAATTTTACTGCAAATTATACAATAAAATACATAGATTTCTGGGGGTGCAAAACTGTCTGCAACTATTCTATCATTGATTTAGGAAACATGGAGGTTCTTAGGAACAGCTCATTTGAGATCAACTCAAATCTCAATTATGATTATTCACAGCCATTTCAGCTTGATAAGAAAGGTTTCGGCAGATATTTATTGTATATGGAAATGGACTGTACGCCTATCCCACGATATTATTGCAAAACAGATGTATTTTACAGAAGTAATATAATCAGCGTCCATTATAATATGACAGATAAAGAATGGGATGTGATTAATTTGTACGGGCCCTATATGAAGGATATGGTCAATACTTTTAATGACATATCTGCTAGATTACTTCATCTAAGCTCAATGCAGGAAGCATTAGTGCCTTCATTAGAGAAACATTTGATAGGAAAAGAGCTTGAGAATGTTAAAAACGATTTCAAAATGATTGATGTTTCAACTTCTGTCAATATGTGGAATGACAAAGAATTCGAGAATCTTGCAGATCCTTTGAATTATACCCAAAAACTTAATGCAATCGGGATTGCGCTATATGAAATTAATGCGAAGATTAACTTGACTCAGCATATTACTAACAAGTCAATAGCATTGCTTGAACAGATTAATCAGATTAAGCCAAACCTTTCGGTTGCGCTGGGGTTTTATATTAAGCATCTTAATGATAATAATATCCTGCTTTTGTCGGCTATGAATGCTGCTGCAAAAGGTTATGACCTCAGTTTGGATGCAAATCAATCTGTAACTGAATATTTGACTCGAATTAATGAAACATTTGACAGACTATCAAATTCTACAATAGAGTTCAATAAACTTATGTCTGAGGGAGATAGAGCTTATTCAGAAGGCATTCTAGCTTTAGGCTTAAAAAAGAATCATTCATGGGCTGTCAAGTCATTCAGCTGTGATGTATTATTGAACCTCAGTAGGGATACGACTGTTTCAAACATGAATTCAGAGGCTTTGCGTACTGATACTAATGAAAGCGAAATAGAGGATGCTGAAGACTTATTCAGAATTGCCCTGTCTTATGTTAAAAATGGTAGTGAAATAGCTGGAGTATATAATGACAGTTTTTCTTTAGTCATTCTTGATGATGTTAGCCTAATATATGATCTACTTTGTAAGACAAAGAATTATTCATCTATATTTAATTATAGCAGTATTTTGAATTTGATCTCAGCGAATGATTCAATAGATATTCCTGATGAGCAAGAACCAGTCCTACATGATAAATTAATAATTGATGACCTTTATGAAGAGTGCTGCACTTTTGGTAATTGTTCCAATTGTAAGATCATTGATTCTAACTATCCTGTTTTGTTTATCCATGGGCATGCTTTTGATCAAGATAGTTCACCTGGAAATTCTCTAAATGGATTCAGTCATATTCAAAATCTTATGTTCACAAAAGGATTCATCAACGGAGCTGAGCTTGATCTGAATCTTGATACCGAGAGCATCGATTATGGTGAATATGGTGTATATAATTTCCCAATAACTTACAGGGCAACCTATTATTATATTGTCGATAGTTACAGTTTTACGGCACAGAAATCAGAAAGGATTGAAAATTATGCAATTCGGCTCAAGGAAATCATCGACCGGATAAAGAGATTGACTGGAAAATCAAAGGTGCGGATCGTGGCTCATTCTATGGGAGGACTCGTAGTCCGAGAATATGGAGGGCTTTTTGGCTATCAAAGCATCGATAAAGTGATCACAATAAACACACCCCATAATGGCATATCAGGTTCAGTTGCCGATTTCTGTGGGATTTTTGGAGGTGACAAAGAATGTGAAGATATGAAGAACGACAGTATATTTATGTCCCGTCTTAACTCTAGAAAAGACTATAGAAATTCAGATTATTATGTATTACGTACAACCGGCTGTATCATGGGTGATAATATTACTGGCGACGGAGTGGTTACTGATTCCAGTTCATATCTTGACCATGCGCAGAATTACATGTTTTCTGTAAATTGCACTGATAAACTCCCTGGAGAGGTCCATAATGAAGTATTGGACCCAATTAAGCATCCAGAGGTAACTGAAAAGATATTATCTATTTTGAATTCCCGTTAAAGAACTCTTTGGTTCCTTTTGCTTCAATCGCTTCGACTATACGTGTAGTTGCATAGATATATGCTGCTGTCCTGAATGTGCATTTTTTTACGGTCATGATACTGTAAATATTCTGAAAGGCATTGCACATAATATTCTGCAGTTTTTCAAATACTTCATTTTCTGCCCAGTAATAGCCCTGCCTGTTCTGAACCCATTCGAAATAACTTACGGTCACTCCACCTGCATTAGCAAGTATATCAGGGACGACAATGATTCCTTTATCTGCCAGAATTTTATCAGCTTCAGGAGTTACTGGACCGTTCGCCAGTTCCAGGATGATTTTTGCCTTGATTTTAGGTGCATTTTTCTCAGTAATCTGATTTTCAATAGCAGCAGGTATCAGGATGTCACAATCAGTTTCAAGCAGTTCGTTATTTGAAACATGTTCGTGATCTTTCTCGTCATGTACTGTTCCTTTGTAATAAACACCATCAATCATGCCTTTGCTTTTCTTTGCACCCATTATCTTTACTGGATCAAAGCAGTAATCTTTACATACAATACCGCCTTTTGAGTCAGAGAGTCCAATTACACGGTATTCTTCATCATGCAGGAATCGTGCGATATTATATCCAGCATTTCCAAAACCCTGTATTGCCACTTTTAGGCCTTTTCCTTCCATTCCCAGCTTTTTGACCAAATCCTTCAATACATAGAATCCGCCTAAGGATGTTGCAACACTTCTTCCCTGGCTGCCACCCAAACTGAGAGGTTTTCCTGTAAACGCTGCTGGTGTGTATGCCCTTGCAATTTTACTGTATTCATCTGTCATCCATCCCATTATTGTTTCATTAGTGTAAACATCAGGTGCTGGGATGTCTTTATCAGGGCCGATGAAGTCATAGAATGCCTGGACATATCCTCTGCTTAATCGCTCAAGTTCTTGTTTTGATATCTCTTTTGGGTTTACAGTCACTCCGCCTTTTCCACCACCATATGGTATCCCTACAACTGCACATTTGAAAGTCATCCAGAATGCTAGAGATTTAACTTCGTCCAGAGTCACGTCTGGGTGATATCTGATTCCACCCTTGGTCGGACCAAGAGAATCATTGTAGTGAACCCTGTGCCCTTCAAAAACTTTGAGGCTTCCGTCATCCATCCTGACTGGAATGGAAGCTGTCATCTCTTCCTTTGATGCTTTCAGAATATCTTTTGCGTCCTGACTTATATCCATATACTTCAATGCTTCTTCAAACTGGCTGTTTGCGTTCTCAAATGTACTCATAGATTTCACCTTATTAACTTAATATGCTTTCTTTATATTTGCTTTAATTCTAACCCTTAGCGGGCATCTGCCAAGACTCTGTCTTAATCTGATTGTCCGGCACATTTAATATCTCAAGGTTTTTCTTCATAGCTTCAACCATCGGAGGAGGGGCACAGATATACCATAACCTTTCAGATGGGTTTTTTATATGTTTTTTTATCATTTCTGTATTTATCCTACCGATCTCTTCGGTCCAATCTTCTGGTTTTTCTCGAGTTAAGCAATGAACAACCTCCACATCCATTTTCAAATGCATTGAATCCAGCTCAGATTTGCAAATGATATCTTTTTGTTCCTTATTACTGTATAGAATAGTAAACTTATTCTTCATTCCTTTGTCAGCTGCATATCTCAGGGATGCAAGTGATGGCGTTATACCAGAACCCCCTGCAACGAAAACCACATCATCTTTTACAGTGTCATCAAAGTTGAGCATTTTACCTAGAGGTCCTTTAATTGTGAATTCATCACCAACTTTCAACTCAAACATTGAACCTGTGAAATCACCTGTCTTTTTGACAGTAAATAGCAGTTCAGTCTGTGTAGGAGAACTGGCAATTGTAAATGGCCGGGTTTCTCCTGGTAATTCTTTTAGGCTGGCCATTATATATTGACCTGGCAAAAACACAAAACCCTCTGGTTTTGTTGTCTGAAATGTTTTAACATCATGAGTTTCGTCAGTTATTTCAATTATTTTCACTAAAGATTTTATCATTTGCTTTTCTCCTTTTTCCAGTCAATTGGATAATTTATTATTGGTTATTTTAAATTTTTTGGGGTTATTTTTGTATTAATTATTTTTAGATCTGCCGTTTTTAGATATATTGTTTTTAAATCCATCGTTTGAAGATGAAATATTTATAGATAATATTTTAAAAAGCCGTTTCAAAATAAAAAAAGAGGGTGTTAACCCCACTTCCCTTTTTTCATGTGAGTTTCAAGTTCAGCCTTGATTGACTGTATGGTCTCATTGGTGTCTTTTAAGACTCGATCTGCTATCTGTACGCATGTTGGATCAAGATCTTCATTCTTGACAATTTTTGCCCATTTTTGAACCTTTGAATATAGTCCCATTATTGCCACGTGCATTTCATTTGTTTTGCGGGATTTTTCTATAAGTTCTGCTGCGTCACCCTCTATTTTGCTAAACTGTTCTTTTGGTGCACCGCATTTTGGACATTTGTCTGGTGCTTTCTCACCATCGTGAATATATCCACAAACTCCACATCTCCATTTCATTTTTATACCCTCCTTTAACCTTCAAACTGCCAGTTTTCTTCATGTGCGTTGAAACTGACCGGATCATCAAGATAATCAAATGCTTTTTTGATCAACTGATAATGAGTATTTTCCTGCTCCATCATGAATTCAATGAATTTTTTATCCTTTTCATCAGCATCTTTTAACTGTGATTTGTAATAGTCATATGCCATCTGTTCAAATCCCATTGCATCCTCTCTTGCATTCATATCATCATCTGTTAGTGTAAGTTTAGCTTTGAACTTTCCCATTGTTGTTTTGAAAAATTCTGCATTCTTGCTCATATCAGCGATATCTCTAAGCATGTCTTTCAAGTTTTCATCTTTAAGTCCAGCTTTATTACCATAATCTTTGATTACATTATAATGCTCATATTCCTGTGCAGCCATGTATTCATATACTTTGACCAGTAATGGATTATTAGTCCTTTCCATGAGGTCTTTGTACATTTGATTCCCCTCTAATTCAAACTGAAGTGCTTTTTTAAACAATGTCATTATATCACCTTATGTTTGTCTATGATCGTCTCTGCGAATTCTGCTATCAGCTTACGATCTTTTGGGATTCCTTTAATCAGAAGCGGATTAAGTATTTCTGCTGGGATATTACATATCATTTTGCATATCTGCTCATTAAGCATGCTTGCCCAACCATAGGATCCAACAACTCCGATCAACTTAATTTTTGGACGGAGTGCATTAAGCAGAAAAGCAGTATAGCCTGCCAATGGATGTGCTCCTCCCAGTACTGTTGGGGTAGCCAGAATAACTGTGTTTGCATCAATAAGTTCCGCAGCAAGATCACCAATGTCCGTTTTAGACATATTAAACATCTTTACTTTAATACCTCTTGTAATTAGCTCCTCTTTTAAGATATTGACTATTTTTTCAGTCGAGCCGTGCATTGTTACATATGGTATTACAACTTTGTTGGTTGTTACTCCGGAAGACCATTGAGTATAATAATTGATTATGTTTTTAGGGTCGTTATAAGACGGACCATGACTGGGAGATATCTGCTCAATATCCAAGTCAGAAAGTTTATTTAGGTTTTTTTTTACTGCCGGACCGAAAGGCATCATAATCTGGGCATAGTATCTTTTTGCTTGTAATACTACATCAGAAGTGCTAGCAATATCATTTCTGGAAGTATGGGAGCCAAAGAAATCACAGCTAAAAAGAATTTTATCCTCAATGAGATAAGTCGACATAGTCTCAGGCCAATGTACCCACGGAGTGTAAATGAACCTTAAGGTTTTGTTGCCTAAATCAAGCTCTTCATTATCTTCAACTGTCTTTATTCTATCCTCATTGATTTCCAATAAGTCCAGAAGCATATCTTTACATTTGGTTGAACATATTATCTTTGATTGTGGATAATTTTCAAGAATAAGAGGGATGCTTCCTGAATGATCCTGTTCAGCATGGTTCGTGATGATATAATCTATTTTTCTCCCAAATTTACCTAATTTAGATTCAATATTTTCAAGGAGTTCTTTTCCGTTTTTAGGGTCCACGGTATCTATGAGAGCTGTCTTATTTTCTCCGATTATCAAATAAGAATTATAACTAGTACCTTCGGGTAGAGGTATCAATTCATCAAAAAGTTCCCTATCGGGATCAGTAACTCCTACCTGCAAATTATTTTTGTTTTCCATCTGTTTCATCATATGATTATTTTATACTGTAAAAATCTTTGTGTCAATTTCAAGATTCAGTTCTAAATTTTGATGTGCAATTTATTCTTTTTTCAACTCAAAACAATCTTTATCGGCTCCGCATTGAGGACAAGTCCAATCATCCGGAATATCTTTGAATCTTGTGCCCGGTTCAATCCCGTTGTCCATATCGCCCTTCTCTTCATCATATTCATAATTGCATATTACACATCTATAAATTAAATATTTTTCCGTCATTTTTCTTTAACTGGAGGTACAAATGTCCTTGTCGCAAGTTCTTGATCCATCATAAATAGTCCACTTGGGTTCTCTTTGATCAATTTAAGTTTCTGCACAATCTCATCTGCTGAGGACTCCTCTTCAACCTGTTCATCCACGAACCATCTGAGCATACTGTTTGTTGAATGATCCTTTTCTTCTATCGATATATCAACAAGATTATGTATCATTTTTGTGACTAGTTGTTCATGTTTGTATGTCTCTTCAAAGACTTCCAATGGACTTGACCAATCATTGGATGGTGCTTCAATTGCTGAGAAATTGACTATACCACCCATTTCATTTACATGATTGTAAAATTTTTCTGCATGCATCAGCTCTTCTTTGGCCTGTACTTTCATCCAGTTCGCAAAACCCTTTAGACCTGTTGAATCAAAATAAGCTGCCATTGACATGTAGATATATGATGACCACATCTCAGCATTTATTTGTTTATTCAATGCTTTAAGCATATTTTCAGATAATACCATTCAAACCACCTCAACCATATTATTTATATTATATTGTAAGTCTCTTATTTTATAAATGTGTTCTTTAATATATACTCTTATTAGTAAACATGGTATAAAGAATATTTCCGCTGTTTTAAAGCTTTAAAATTAATTTTAAAATTTTGAATATTGTTGAATATTAAAATATTTTTATATTACATATAGTGATTTTAGGCTAGGGGTGAAAGTAATGAAATCAGCTATTATTCCAATAAGTATTTTGATGTTTATTTTCCTTGTTTCTGGATGTAATAAGATTGATTGTATTGGTAATAGTAGTGCAGTCAGTGTTGATGCAAAAGTTTATATATGACAATATTCGATATTACTCGTGGGGGTTATAGTTGAATAATAATAGTAAGAATAATAGGGGTGCTGTTACTTGGTTAATGCTATTTAGCATTATACTACTGTTATCTTACATAGGCATTACCGAATCTAACATTACATATGCTTCTGAAAAAGATATTGGAGGTCAGGCTGTCAGTACTGACTCATATGATAATGGTTATGGTGAAGATATAAGTCTAAATGAGATATCTCAAAATAATGATATTGAATCACCAGATAATGTACACATTGAGAATTATAGATTCTTGACACTTGACGATCTTAAGCAAGGAGATGTGTTCTTGGGTCTTTATTCACCTGTTGTGCGGATGGAAGAAAACTTTATTTCACTTATGCTAAAAAATAAGCAGATCAACAATTACATATTTTATCGCTTTGACATTTCTGATAAACTCAGCAAGATGACATTTATCGATGATCTTGGACAGAAAAACCTGCTTGCACTAAATACTGTAAATACAACCAAAGCAATAAAAGAGTATTTTGGGACTTACTCTGAAAAAACCGAACTTGCTCTAGAAGATCCTGACATACTACGTAAGAATGGTTATGAGTTGGATAGATTACCGGTAATCATAATTCTTGATATCTCTAAGAAGTACAATGAACTCAAGAGTGAATTGGTTGATAATCTTGATACACTGAGCGCAGATCAGCTTAGAAATAAGTTGGATTATCTGAAAAAAGATGCGTTTAAGGAAACATGGGATGAATTTTTCGATTCTTCTGGAATAAATGCAAACAGTATTTTTGATAGAAGGGAGCTTGATATTATTAATGGTTTTTCAGCTGAAATTAAACATTCCGACCTTGATGGGCTGAAAAATAATGATCTTGTAAAAAAAATAAGTATTGACAAGCCTGTCAAGGCTTTTCTTTATGATTCGGTTGCTCAGATTAATGCGACGCAAGTGTGGAAGATGTACGATGATTTTGGCAGAAATATTACTGGTAGGAATGTTACTATCGCAATACTGGACACTGGTGTTGATTATACACATCCAGATCTGGGTGGATGTTTTGGTGCTGGATGTAAGGTTATTGGGGGATATGATTATGTAAATAGCGACTCTGACCCAATGGATGATCATGGTCATGGAACTCACTGTGCTGCAACATCTGCTGGAAATGGAACACTTCTCGGAGTTGCTCCAGATGCATATATTTATGCTTACAAAGTGTTAGACAGTGGTGGGAGTGGTTATACTTCAGATATTATAGACGCGATTCAAGGTGCGACTGATCCAGATGGAAATGGTGATACCAGCGACCATGTTGATGTTATAAGCATGTCTTTAGGAGGATATGGTAATCCTGACGATGAGTTATCTCAAGCCGCTGATGCGGCTGTTGATGCAGGTGTGGCTGTAGTTGTCGCAGCAGGCAATTCCGGGCCATATTCTGAATCTATTGGGAGCCCAGGATGCGCAAGGAAGGTGATTACAGTAGGGGCTAGCTGTAAAACCTCACAGGTTGGAGTCGATAGTTATTGTGATGAAAAGATTGCTTATTTCTCATCAAGGGGTCCAGCGGATGGTGGTCTGATCAAACCAGATGTTGTTGCTCCAGGCGTAGATATCTGCGCAGCTCAATATGACAATTATCAAGATTCAAGTCAGTGTCTCGACAGTTCACATATTGCCATATCAGGTACTTCGATGGCAACCCCACATGTTGCCGGTGCTGTCGCACTGTTGTTGCAGAATCATGAATGGTCACCTCAGACTTTGAAATCAGTTCTCATGCTTACAGCAGAGGATTTTGGATATGATGCAAATACTCAGGGTTCTGGTGAAATCAGACCAGCAGATGCTATCAATGCTTCGTTCATTGTCAATCCGACAAGTATTTCTTTCGGAACAGTAAGCGGGATAACTTCGCTTAATACAACATTTAATATTACAAATATCAAAACAGATAATATCTCAATTAGATTATATCCAGGACATGTTACAGATGAGGATAATAATTCATATAGTATAGCTAGTCTGAATGTTTCAACAGCCAATTTGACTGTTGATGGAATGATACAGGTTGGGCTTGAACTGGATCTATCACAAGAGATTGGAGGGACACTAAATGGTAATGTAATCATTGAAGAATCAGGCCACAATTACACAATATCATATTCTTTCCAGAGAGTTTCAACAATCAATGTTGAAGTTGTGGGTTTAGGGAAAGATCTTTTTCCCAGTTCAATAATTTTCCATGATGATAACATATCAAATGTTATTGTGGAATATCAAGGTGATACTTTCTACGGCAATGATCTTTCTGTAAAGGTTAAGCCAGGTAATTATACTATCTATGCTATTGGTGATTATTACGACGAGGATCTGGAATATATTTTGATTGATCATATTACTATTGAGACTGACAGTACAGAAGATGTCACTCTAGACCTTGCTGATGCACGATTATTTAATGTCAACAGCAAGTCTCTGGACGGCAGACTTCTGCACATGTATGAATGGGAAAAAAGCATAATAGGATATGGGTCTGAAGAGTCCTTCACATGTAGTTATTTCTCAGGTAAAACCGGACAAAGAAAGATATATTTGTCAAATAACCCTTCAAATATTAATATAGATATTGTTCTCAAATACCGCGGGGTGCCTTATGACTAAAATATCTGGTACCATACAATGGAAATTACTGGTTCTGATTTTGTTTGCATCGATAATTATTTGGGGATGCGGTGATGCTCATGATGAGGCTTATTCACTTTCAGAGGAACATTATATAATAGGTTGGGTACTGCATAATATCAATGATTCCTTCGATACAAATATTTCTTATAATGTGGATGATCTCGCTGTATACAATTATACATTCAATTATCCTGCCTATGAACCACAGACATATAGTAATATTGTCTTTTGGATAAGACCGATATATGATGGTGGGGGCGCCGGCGCATCATGGACGGAAATAGATGTACCTATCTCAAAAACATATTATCTCTATGGTTATAACCCTGTTCCTGAGAACTATATGTATAATTGGTCTTTCTCAACTTCTATGTACATCAATTATAGGCATTCAAATAATGATGATGAGCAGTTTTCTTATGAATCAAATTATCAAGAACAGTATGAGTCTGAGGATGCTTTTGAGGCTATAAATCCTCAACCAGGGGATATGAAGAATATATTTTTCGGATCAGCACCTTTTAAGCCTGCCCAGATTATGATGGGTGAAGGCATGATTAACCTCTCTGGGCACCTCCTCAGTGGTTACAATGGCAATTCCTATTTGTCAAGAGATACAACAGACTCCTATTATGATTCTTATGATGGATATGTAGATTTGCCCATGCCAGCCCCCAGGTATGAAGTACGACGTAATGGTGCTTTGATGGATTATGCAGATATTGTTGATTATTATGGTTATTGGGATTATAGATATATGGAATATTATTTGAACGTAGACGGATATTATCAGATAAATGTTACTATCCCTTCGGATTATCCTGTATGGAATGTGACAAAAATGTATCTCTCTGCGACAGTAGTCGATAATGAACCTGCATCTGAACTTCCTATTATTAATCAGATTTATGCAAACCCTTCCTTTGATGATATTGTAAACATCCGTCTAAATATTTCTTATCCATCTGATGTGTTCACAGTTGAGCAGTCTTATAGTCTTGATGATGGAGTATGGAATAATTTGGATTTTGATTATTTAGAAGACAGCAGTTGTGTCATCTATAATTCTTCACTTGATACTTCTGACGCATCTTGGGTTAATTTCCGGTTTTCAGTGTTCGATGACAACGTCAATTACACATATGAGATATTTCCAATTTCAGTAAAGATGAAGAATATATCACTTGAACTTGACAATTATAGCTCAAACGTGAGTAGGGGAGATATTATTGATATAAATGGTGACTGTATTGATGAAAACAGTGTTGGTTGTAGCGGCCTTAGGCTTGCATATTATCTGGATGATGTTTTAATTGGATACGACAGGACAGAATTTGAAGATTCCTGGGATGATATCTATGCAGGGGAATTTTCAAGAGAGATCACAATTCCTCCTTTCTATCCAGATGATGAATTGAACTTGACAGTTGTTTTCTGGGGTTCAGGCGCTCAAAGAGCTGATCAGACATCAATGCTGATTCCATTCGATACAAAAGAACATGATATTGTTGTCAAAGAGCTTGCATACAGTTTTCCAGGAGTAGATATTGACGGCCAGTTCAATGTATCTGTGTATAATATAGGTATATCTAATGAATCAAACATCTCGGTTTGGCTTTTTGTTGATGATATTAATGAAAGCCAAGTAAATATCAGTTCTCTTGATCGTTTTAATGGTGTAAATATAAGTTTCAACTGGACACCACAGACATCAGGGAAATTCAACTTAACAATATATGCTGTGCCTGTGACTAATGAATCCGGTGTAGGTAACAACAATATATCAAGAAATGTTCGCATTGGAGCAGATGCCAAAGTAAACATGCTAATTCCAAATTATTATTATATTGTCAATGAATCGATTAATATTACATTAAATCTCATGAATAACGGAACTGCCAATACGACAGACAGTTCTATACTGCTTTATGATGTTTATGATTATTCAACAAGATATATTTCATATGATTATGAGTACACTGTTTATTATAATAATACATATTATGAAATTTCTGTATCAAGACTTGATGCAGACTACATTAGGGTCAATATTAGTGATGGTTCTGAAGAAAAGATATTGGATCTTTATGAAAATCAGGTAGCTCATTTCAATGAGGGGATCTATATTGTTTCAGATTGGGTTGGATCATACAGTACAGATATATCCTTATGTAAAACTACTCTGTCGGAATATGAGATTTATGATCTGACCCCTGGATTAACTGATAAATATTATATTAACCATTCCAGTGATATTTTAGGTGATCATCTGTTATTTGTATATTTGAATGTATCAGAAGATTCAGAATGGCTTAATAATTATGGTTCAAACGACCTAGAAATTAGGTATGACGCAGCAGACCTTAGTTTATACATCTATACTGATTATTATATCACTGTTGAGAATGATTCAGAGGTTGATATCAGTCTTTATAATTATGGGACTCAGGATGCAGTGAACAATAGCCTTCTGCTTTATGATTTTTACAATTATGATTACGAATATATTTATTTTGATGATCCTGATTATGTTTATATGGATGGTAAAGAATATTATTTTAATATCACAGAAGTGGAAGGTGATACGCTGTCATTAAATATAGGATACACTGAAGGTTCATCTGAATATTTAGAGCATTTATCAATGGATGAAGAAGATATAAAAAGACTCGAGGATGGTCTATATATCAAATTAGATTATGTTGGTACTTATTATGCTCGTTTCTACTTTGGGATGGCAGATGTCTTTAACTATAGTGTCCCAGATATTGAAAAGGATGATAGTACATACTTCACTGTTAGTTTTTCAACCGATAAAATTGGTAAGCATAGGATATTTGGCTTCTGTAACACTTCTGAAGATAGCAATTGGGAGAATAATTATGACTATGATTATTCATATGTTGTCAGGTCCGGCCCAAACATGTACATCAGCCTGTACGCACCAAATTATAATGTATTAAAAGGTGAAGAGACAGATGTAGAAATATTTTTGCAAAACAATGGTAACGATAATGCAGACAATTTTTCTGTTGACCTTTACATATCTCCTGAATACATTATGGAAGATTTGGCATTTAATGAATCCAATTTTGTTGACATTAGTGGTCAGAATTATACCATAACACCTCAGAAGATTGATAGTGAAAATATACGCTTAGTGGTTGAGTACCCTGGGGCATATATCGTGGAAAATATTGTTGAAGATGAGTATCTCAAGATTGATGACAATGTATTACTACAATTATATTATATCAGTGATGAGGCAACTCTACTGTTTTGGGATGTTACTTCTATCACAAGCAATCTTACCAATCTCTCTTTTGAACCTAACGATTATGAATATTACACAATTCAAGTTATTCCACAAGCTGTCGGTTACTCAAATGTGATTGCAATAGCATCTCTTGATAATGACGCAAATCAAAACGACAATGGCGATTGGGATTGGATTGTTGCCAGAACAAGTGGACCCGATATTGCCACATATAAAGGGGCATATAATAGACAGATAAGTATAGGAGAAAAGGATGAACTTGAGTTCATTATGGAAAATGTTGGTAACAGCAACGCAACAGATATTGTGTGGAATATTTTTGACAATGGTAATAATATTGGATCAGGTACTGTCCCGAATATAAGAGAAGATGCATATAAATATGTACATCTAAACTGGACTCCAAGTGCCGCTGGTAGTCATTTGATAATGATGCAGGCAGTTACACCAAATGATGATAATCCGGACAATGATAAAGTTAATTATTCAGTATTTGTGTATGCAGATATGAACTCAACATTTATAATTACTAATAGTTCTGGTGATTTCAATAATAGAAGTGTAACTACACAATATGGTGAATATGTAGTACTTAATGAGACAATTTTGCCTACTGCTCTTCCCCATCAGTATCTGGGAATTAGTCAGACTTTTGCAGACCAACAGATTTACGGGTTAGGTTATTTTGAAGCAGTGCCGTCTGAGACAATGAATCTTACAACAGATATTATTGTCGGACAGGGATACAAGGACTACATCTTTTATCACAATTCATCATGGGAGTATAATTACACTCTTTTTTCTATAATGACCAATTGTTCAAAGTATAATATTTCCAATATGAGTATCTTTGCATGCCAGAACTGGATTGACTCTGCTTGTCATAACTGGTCAAAAGTTAAGGCAATTGTCAGATATTATGAGGATATTTGCTATTTTGACACTGTACCTACTGTATATGAAACCTACGCTATTGGTGAGAATGACAATGACAACGATGGTATTCCTGACTCTCTTGATAATGATAGTGATGGAGATATGATTAATAATTCTGAAGATAACTGTCCGGATTTCCCTAATCCGGATCAAAAAGACTCGGACAATGACACGATTGGTGATTCCTGTGACTCTGATCTTGATGGAGATGGTATTAATGACCGTTTTGACAAATTAGTTGGCAATTTAAGGTCACTTGCTGAGGGTATTAATATGACTTTAGACAATTCTTCAGACATAAACACAACAGCTAATAGCTCAAGGAGGGTCAGATTTATTTCACGAAACAAGACAATATTAGAGTTCCCATATAATTTTGATAAGGGCAGACTATATCTTCCAAATATTACTCTTGAAACGCAGTCGGATGCCAGTACAAAAGGCTCGGTCGTCGTAAGGGGAATTGATCTGATTGAACAGAACAGTACAAAGACAGTTTATATGGACCATATTGATTCGGCAGCAAATGGTGTTTGCATAAAGGATGCTGAAATAATAAACATCTCTGAGATTTCAAGTTTATGTAATGGAGATTATGAAACAAAAGTATTATGCGATGGTTCCATAGTATCAGGTTATAGTTGTACTCAGGAAGGGAACATATATGTAGTCAGCGGCCTGAATCATTCAGGAGTAACTGAAGCAGAAATTGATACAGGTAGTTCCCCTCTGATCATGAAAGGTGGATCACCATTAATTCTAAAAGGGGGATCACCTGTGCTTCTAAAAGGCGGGTGGTTCTGCACTTCTGAATATGAATGCGGATCTTGGGGTTCTTGTATAAGCAATGGCACTCAAGTAAGAGAGTGTATCGATATTACTTGTGGTAAGAATAAGACTGAAATTCAAAACTGTAGTTATGAGTCCTGTTCTGATAAGATAAAGAACCAAAATGAAACAGATATAGACTGTGGGGGTCAATGCGATCCTTGTTCAGACGGAAAAACCTGTATTGAAGATTCTGATTGCATCAATCAATGTAACTTGTCTTCAAATTATTGTTACAAGTATGTTGCCCCCCCTCCACCTGTCACAGGTGATGTTGTAAAAGATGTTCCTGATAAGGACAGCGATCAGGACCCATTTGAAGAACCAGAATCACCACCAGAAAAAGGATCTTCAAATAATTTTTTATACATCATTATAGCATTGATTATTGTATGTATGATAGTTATTGGATCAATTATGATTTCTAAAAAATCAAAAATAAATTCGCTGATTGGCCAGTATTTAAATTTGGTTTTGGTCAAGGATTTTTCGTCAGCTAATTCTAAATACAAGGAGATTTCCCAGGTGTATGAGAAATTAAGTGTTTCTGAACAACAGAAGAACAGAGATGAGATCATTAGGATTTTCAACAAATATAAAGAGTTACTACACACTGAAATTTTTGACAGAATCTTAAAATTAAAAATGCTTATTGATGAGGAAGGAGATAAAACAGAAATCAGTTCAGCAATAGACAAATTGAAAAGTCTGTATAACATTTATCCAGAAAAAGAAAAGATAAAGAATGATATTAGTTCTGTATTGAGTAAGATTCAACAACCCCCACAATGATAACAGACAGCACACCTTGTGCCACCTGAGGATATCTTATATGATTCATTGATATCATTAGTGTTGTGAGATATGTAGGTGATCGGGTTACTCTGGTACATTTTATTCCTCATCCTTTCCGCCGCATCCGCCGCATTCTCCGCATCCGCCCATAATTTTCACCTCCAAGTGCTTATCTGCGATAATTATAATCGTAACTCAATTATACTTATAAAGATATGCTTGAATATGCATTCATTGAATACTATAGTTCAATTATTTAAATATATTTTGGCAGATAAGTTTATTAATTGCAATGATTTGTAAGGTATTATGAATATTACTATTGCTAATGGTATTAATACTGTAGTAAATAGTATTCTCACGAAGCTCTTTATTGCAGTAATCATAATATTGTGCGGGCTTGTGCTTGGAAGAATTCTAGGAAAACTCATCACAAAAGTACTGAATGAATTCGAACTGAACAGAATCATGCGAAAAGCAACTGGGATTAAGATCAATCTTGAAGAAGTGACCGGTACTGCGTTATCATATTTTATTTATTTTATTGCAATTATTATGGCCCTTGAGACAATTAACATAGCCCCAATGATCTTATATATCTTATCCAGCGGTGTAATAATCATTATTATCATATCAATCAGCTTGACTGTGAAAGATTTCTTTCCAAATGTAATGTCAAGCATAATCATCCATCAGAAAGGTTTCATCAAAGAAGGAGATAGGATAAAGATAGAAGATATCGAAGGAGAGATTATTAAGATCAATCTCCTTGAAACAACTGTACGGTCTGACAACGGCGATGAGATTTTCATCCCAAATGGCTTGATTACCAGGAAAAAGGTCAGAAGATTTAAGCGCAAACGGTAATTATTGAAAGATTTCTTTGAAGAAGTGGGTTATTTAGGTTTCATGCATATTGTCATCTGTTCTTGCAATCGAACATTTGGTACTCTGCCAACCCCATAGATTTTTCGGTTTTTACTTAAAATTTAGTAAAAGTGGGATATTTATATCATTATACACCCAGTAAATATAAAAAGACCAATGTTTTACCCTATGAATATGAGATATAGCGTTGTATCAAACGGTAGAATCTTACAGCAGTTCAACTGTAAAGAAGAAGCTGAAAACGCTATAAAGAATTATTGGTTTATGGTTCATTCTGGAGAATATTCTATCAAGCACAATTAATTATCATAAGAAATTTTCAATTAACTTTTTCTAACATACTGACAATATTCCATACTTGGGTTCTTGTGAAAGCCTGAAGATTAGCATCATCACTAATATCTTCTATTTCTGAAAGCGCTTTATTAATACGAATTGATAAATCAGTATTTTCTTTTAGAATATTCATCGTCCTCTCGACTTTCAGTTTGACGTTCTTTGGGACCGTTGTATCATCTTTAAGTTCTTCAAGATAGGCAATAATATCAGTCAAAATATCTGAACTCATTTTTCTTCCTCTTTTTTCATTTCACTCACAACTTCTTTCTGAAGTACATTAGCCTTTTCTCTTATAGCTTTTTCCTGCTTTTCAATCGTTTTAATTCTTAATTCAGCCATTTCCAGGTTAGTTTCAAGTTCAGCCCTTATCTTTTCAGCATCTGACTTGACCATAATATTGCCAATTATTTTGTATACATCTTTTTGGTCTTTTGATTCATCAAGAGCTGACTTATTCTCTTGTATCTGTGACTGGAACTGCTGTTTTTGAAGAAGCAGATTCTGAAGATTCTGTTCAAATAGTTGAAGCTGATGAATCTTTTCTTGTGTTTTTTTGTCTGTCATTTTTCAGCTTGTCATACACTGCAATTAGACGCATAATTCCTGTAACTGTTGCCCTCATGGCAACAAAGTCATCAGCATCAATCTGTATACGGTTCTTTCCAACTATTGTCTTAGATCGTTCATATATCTTGTGTTTGAAATCAGGAGAGAGGATATGATATATATCCGGACTGTTATCAAGAGTGAGCAAACATTTCATCTTGCGAGATGTGTTGTTATAGTGACTCTTGGTTTATAGATTATTTTACTACCACAGTAAGGACAGTGTATTCTTTTCCTCAGATAATTATCAGGGATTTTCTTATTGCACATAAAGCACTTATATTCAACCATCGTTTAATCCTCTAACTAGTCTTTGCAGGCGTATATGCCTTGCCAGCAAATTTTGCTCCACACTTACTACATAGCCAAATTCCAATACTTTCCCTTTTAACTGACTTGGAGTCACAATAGGGACAAGTGTATTTAGCTTTTGTAAGCTTCTCAATTTTACCAACCTTATTTCGGACCCTTCTACCATATCTAGGTCCAAAACGATTAACTGATCCTAATCCATATTTCTTTGGCACTTTTATTACCTTTTATTATTCATGGGGCCGCCCGGACTTTCGTAATGACCCTCGCAAGGTTCATTGATTCGAACCGGGGTCATCTGGTTTTTTGGATAATCCTCCCAAACCAGAAAGGATGGACCAAGCTACCCCACGGCCCCAATTACGGATGATTGGAGAATGGTAAGCGTTATATAAAGGTTTTGGTTTGAGATGTTGGTGTTATCCTTCTTCTATCGACGAGTAGATTTTAATGTATCTTCAACAGTTCATTTTATTGGTGTATATTTGTTAATATCGCACATCAACAATATTATAATTTTTATTCACAGAAATTATAACGATAAATTGAAACGATTAATATAAACAATATCAATAATTCAAAGCGGAGCAAAATTATTTAAATGGTTCAGGCTTTCTGGTGTTTATGTCACTAAAGTCAAGACAGATTAAACAGATAAAGAAATTCGTCGAGGAACTTGAACAATATAGAGGTAGGCATACAGAATTGGTCTCTGTATATGTACCATCTGGATATGATCTCAACAAAGTCATCAACCAGTTATCCCAAGAGCAGGGAACAGCGACTAATATCAAGTCCACATCTACTAGAAAGAATGTGATTGATGCACTGGAAAAGATGATTCAGCATTTAAAGCTCTACACAAGGACTCCAGAAAATGGTATGGCTGCTTTTTCAGGAAATGTTTCTGATCGGGAAGGCCAGAGCGATGTGCGCGTCTGGAGTTTTGATCCACCTGTTCCGATCAATTTACGGATTTACAGGTGTGACAAGGAATTCGTGCTGGATCCCATTAGGGAAATGGCTGAATCAAAGGAAATCTATGGTCTGGTTGTCTTGGATCGAAGGGAAGCTACTATTGGTATCTTAAAAGGTAAGAGTATCATTCCTTTAGCCAACACAAAATCAAATGTTCCTGGAAAGACTCGAGCCGGAGGTCAGTCTGCTCACAGGTTTGAGCGATTGCGTGAGGGTGCTGCACTCGATTTTTATAAGAAGGTTGCAGAATATATGAAAAGTGAATTTCTAGGCAACAGCGACATCAAAGGTATCTTGCTCGGTGGACCAGGTCCTACTAAACATCAGTTTCTTGAGACCGGTGACCTGACAAATGATGTAAAAAAGAAGATCATAGCGGTCAAGGACATAACTTATACAGACCAGTTTGGCCTTAATGAACTTTTGGAGAAATGTGAGGACGTCCTCGCAGATGACGAGATTGCTGAAGAAAAGAAATTAGTCAGTGATTTTCTGCACAGGCTGGCTACAAAACCAAATTCAGTGACCTACGGTAAAGATCAAGTGATGGAAAAACTCAAGATTGGTGCTGTAGACAGGGTACTCATTTCTGAAGATATAGATGATGTGATTATCGACAATTTTGAGGATGAAGCAGAGAAAGTGGGAACTACAGTATTCCAGATCTCAAAGGATACGAGGGAAGGTGCACAGCTTTACGATATTGGCGGATATGCTGCAATTCTGAGATATGAAGATTCCAGTTAATATGATTACGGATGATTTTAACATGAACAATAATGCTTTTATTGAGGAAGCATTCACTGAACTTTTTCCGGAGAGGGATTTTTTTTATGATGCTGATCTTAAGTATTCTGGACGTTTTAAAGCACTTAACGGGCAGATCAAGCTTTCGGGCAGGAAGCTGACGATAAAGCTTGGACGTCTTTGGGAGGATGTTTCTCCTGATATCAGGAAGGGAATAATACAGCATCTTCTAAAAAGACTATTCAAGTACAAGGGAGCTGAGACACTCAGCATGGAATTATATGAGTCATTTGCCAAGCAGATGTCAGAGGATGCTCCGGTCACGCAATCAGATCCTATTCTGGATGAGGCATTCTATAGGGTTAACAGCAAATATTTTGATTCCTTGCTTGAGAAACCTAACCTGAAATGGGGTTCCAGGAGCACTTCAAAACTGGCTGGATACGATTACACTACCGATACTGTATCTGTGTCGACCATTTTCAAGAGCGGTGACATTCCCAGAGAATGGGTTGATTATCTTGTTTATCATGAATTATTGCACAAAAAACTGAAATATCACAGATCAGGCGGGAAGACTTATCATCATACTTCAGAATTCAAGCATCTGGAAGAGCAGTTTGAAGATTTTCATAAGATTGACAAAGATATCAAGATATTCGTGAAGGCTTTGCCTGGACGCATAAAAAAAAGAAAGAAAAGAGGATTCTTTGATTATTTCCTCTAATTTTTACTGTAAATATTGATATATTTTGACTGGCTTTTACATAACTTTTGGATTTGGTCCACAGTATCTCCGCTAGGAAAATGATTACTCCTAAGTGCTCAGAAAAAAGCACATAGGAGTACATCATGGTTGTTTTTGCTATAAAACACCATGAAACAAATAATCACTTTCCTAAAAAAAGCTTTTGATTCTCTTGACA
>JAIPIC010000027.1 GCA_021734865.1 Candidatus Woesearchaeota archaeon
CAAGAGAATCAAAAGCTTTTTTTAGGAAAGTGATTATTTGTTTCATGGTGTTTTATAGCAAAAACAACCATGATGTACTCCTATGTGCTTTTTTCTGAGCACTTAGGAGTAATCATTTTCCTAGCGGAGATACTGCTAACCAGGCTGAGCTATATTGGCATGTTTGTTTTTACTACGCTAGATTTCATGTAATGAATATCTAGCTGACCTTAGCTGTCAACCGTTATCAGTTGACTGTAGCTATATCGGCATGTGTTGCGAATGTATCCTAAGTTGGGTTGAGTATTTTGCGAATACTCAGCAGACGTTAGATGTCTGGAATCAAAGATTCCTGAGCGCATTATCATCCGCACATGTGCGTCTGCCATGTCAACCGCTATCAGTTGAGCTACATCGGCATGACATAGAATATAAATTATATCTATGCAGAGAATTATTGGTTTTGGTAGAGATTTATAGGTTTTGCTGAATTTATACTAGGGTCTGTTGGTTTTTATTCTCATTCAAATACATTTGATATGCTTCACTATCAAGAACAACAACACCGCCATCCGGATTATTTTTTATATACACGAAGTTTGTATGGTAATTTGCATCAAACGGACTTGATGGATCACTCTGATAGTAAATAATCCCTCCATTTTGTTCTTCACTGTGTCCTTTGTACTTATCGTAAAAATATATGTTGACAAATGTAGATTTATCCATAACCTGTCCATCATTAGTTACAGCAACAATGTTTGCGAAATTGAAATCAGTATCTGACACAATATCGGTATTTGAATACACAGTAACAGGTATATCATTAATTGTTACTTCATATTTAGTCTGTAAGTCAAGACCATATTGCTGTTTAATACCTGAATCCTGCATTGTTTCCCCTATTGGGGTTGGTTTACTTAGGAACACTGTCTGAAGTTGAGTTTTCTGTTGATTACTTGCCTCAGATTCGCCATTAGCAGCCTGCTGGACTTGAGGCATCTTAATTTCACTATCACCCAACTTCATAGTATTATACTTAAACCAATTGTCACCACCTTTCGTGCAGGTCTGTGTCGTATATTCACATTCAGGATCGTAGTAATAATGCTCACCGTTGATTGTTATGAAAGACCTTGCACCTTTTCTTTTGTTACTTAACGCATCTACGTTTATCTGGACAGTCCCGCCTTCAGAGATTTTTGCTCTAATCTTATCAGCTTCATCTCCTAAGGCATTAGCAACCTCAGGATTAGCTTTAAGGTAGGCATCAAACAGATCTGCTGTCCCCTGTATATACTTGCCATTGGTCCAGACACCCTTTGAATTAAAGTAGCCACTATAAACCTGTTTTTCTGGTGGACTAACATCGGGCTCAGGTGTTGTAAAGACTGGTGATGGTTCTTTATGCTGAGCGAAATCAATTGACCCATCAGTCCAGCCGCCCTCCCTGTCCGAAGTTAAAACCTTATCATTGTATTGGATCTCTACTGGTGTTGGACCTAGTTGTGATGCACTTCTAACAAACATGCCATCATTCAAACCAATATCCTGTGAATACATACCACTCAATGAAGTTCCCTCCCTGTACTCTCCAATAAACCCAACCGTCTGCCCTTCATCAACTTTTAACTTAATTTTCTCTTGATCGTAAGCAAGAGTTACGGGCGCCTCTTCTTCTGGAGTTAATGAGACTGTTGTGGGTTCTTTGGCCCAAATGCCATAGGCTTCATTCTGATTTGGTATCAGCAGAACATCCGTGCCTTTTTCTGCATCAACTTTTGTAGTTACTAACAGAGTCCTATCATCTTTCTGTCCTTTTATTTCCTGATCCTGCGTACCTAGATACAATTTTCCTGTCCCAACAACTCTTGCTTCAACAGGGTTATCATTCTCATTTGTTGCTTGAGTACTGACTTCAGCATCTCTTGCATCCAATTCAGAGAAATCATCAGTTTTAAGTGTTGCCTGGAAGGTAGCACTTGATTCTCCAAGAGCTGAAGAATAATGTTCTTTATAATCAATAGTTAACTGTGCAGCTTCTTCGCCCTCCGCCCTGATTCCAGACGGAACTTTTGTAGTAACCTCACCTTGTGAAAGTTGTGCAACCAGATCTCCGCCCCCATTATTTTCTATGGCGGTCCTTTCTTGTTGCAATTCCCGGTTATGCATCTCAAGGTTTACAATCTCTCTGTTTATTCTCTTAACTTCATCATCTGCGCTTTCCCTAGCTTGAGCCATCGCTAATTGATTATTAATGACTTCCAGAAAAGCTTCATTTGATACCATAGGATCTTCATGTTCATTAGTAAATCCGTACTTTTCTACATTTGGTCTTTCAGTTACATATTTTTTGATTGCTTCTAATTCAGCAACACTGAACTGCTGATCTCTGGGCAATTCAGAATCCTCTATCTCAAGATACCTTCGTCTGAGTCCAAGAGTAAACATTTCACCAAAACTTTCGAATACCCCGCCAATACCAGTCCCAGGACCGTACTTAAGTTTGTCAAACTTCTCTGCTTGATCAGGAAATTGTGACTTCAGATAATCTACAAGCTCATCTTTTTCTCCATGCACATACTCCCATGCATTCTGGCTGAACCTACTCTGCTTCTTATGAAGATGTTTAAGTTCATTTTCAAGATTTGTCTTTGACTCTGCATCTGCTAGGGCAATCTGACTTTCCAAATCATTTATCTGTCTAGTGTTTTCTAGAATCTGATGTTCCACATCATCTTCAGTTCTGGATTTCCAGTCACTTATAACCTCAAACTCCCACTGTCCCTTCTTAGCCCATACTACACTCTTAGCAGGTATCTTATCTGCATATACTCTTCCGGATGTTGTGACCATAAGATTTTCAGGGTATGATCCACTCGTGCCAGCTTTTACTCTGACTGTTTGCAAAGTTTCTGTTCCTTGCCTAAGTTCCATATTATAAGAGCCTGTTGTCTGTTCAGCAACAGCGCCATATGTATCTCCTTTTTTCTTCCAGTTGAATGCTGTTCCAGCTGCTAAAGAACCACCATCAGGAGCACCAACATAGACTGTTTTATCTCCTGAAAGAGGTATATATTCAAAGCCTCTATTTTTAGAATTAATTCCTTTCAGATATGAACTGACTTCCGTACCACTTGTAATTGTCAAAGTTTCCATATCATTAATATCTATTTTATATACTTGACCAATTGGTCTAATTGTAATTGATTTAGCTCCCATAACTGGAAGTTCTTGTTTTTTTCCTGTACTATCTGTAAATGATATTTTTAATCCACCGTCAGTAGTTTTTTCAATAGATGGACTCCCTTTTGATTCAGAACCACCCATATCTGGTGGAAAAATGACTGGAACATCGTCAACTGTAATAGCACCTTCTTTGTTTACACCCAAAGCTGCTTCATCAGGTAAAGCAATACCATTGATTTTCCATCCATCTACAGTAGCTTCGATTGTTACGCCATCAAGCTTCTTAATTTTTGACAAATCTAATGCGTTCTTGCCAGAGGGGTGTTTAATCTCTCCCTCTGCTTTTTCTGGAGCAAGTATAGATCCCTCACCAAGAGTTATACTCTTGTCTTTTCCGATCGTAACTTTCCCAGTTACAGTTCCTGTGTTAAGAATTTCCCCTCCATTTGTTAGTTCTAATCCGTTTGCTGTGATCGTACCAGGGCCTTTATACTGTGCGCCGCCCCAGATAATTGTCTGTTCAGCTGTTATTGGGCCACTCACATCTCCTGTCGAAAAATCAAAATTGCTGTCTTCCACTAACTTTTTGCATACATTATCTTTTTCAGCACATTCAGCAAAAACAATGCCAAAACATACAATAAATATCAGAAAACAGGTGATTATCTTCATTTTATAATCACCTCAATGAGTTTATCACTAAAAACTTTTCCATCCGTTACAGATACATTAACAAAATATGTGCCTTTATTCATGGGAGTGAATATGACTTTTCCAGTCGTTGTATCAAGAACAAAAACCTTCTCAGCAAAGAACGTCAGCCTGTCATCATCTGCATCTGTTGCCTCTATATAAGCATCCATTTCCTCCCCAACCTTACCTTTAATGGAGTCAGTTAAAATGACTGGGGCATGGTTTGAATTGTCAAACTTGATGGCAAACATGAAAAGATATGGATATCTTCCTATTTTGTTATTTTCGTCAGTTATTGCATATACGACAGTATCATCCCCATAATTTAATGTTTCAATATTCACATTGTATTCATCCATTAGATCAAACATCAAGTTTAGATTTATATATCTTGGATTTATCTTAGTCTCAGAAATGATTTCATCGATTATCTCATAAATATTTTTTATTGGCATAGCTTTCCTGTAAGGAGCATAATTTACTCTTTGCTCTTTATCATCAGTTACAACTGTAACTGTTCCATCAAAAGCAACGTCTAATCCATTATCATTTATGGTAACTCTTGAAGATACATCATTGCTTTCAATTGCAACTCCATCCATGGCTTCGAATCCATTGATGCACATATCAAGGTGCTCGTCGATATAGAGTATGAATTCTGTTTCAAATGTGTCAATATCAGATGAGAAATCCTGACCATCAAAATAATAATATGGGATGAACGCATATTCTGTAGGAAGGCTCATCATAGGAACAACTGAGTATCCCCCCTGCAGACCTAAGATCTGTAATCCTTCGTCGATTGTATCTTTAACACAGGTATCTATAATATTCGTGATAGAAATACTGTCTTTGCTGCTTTCAGTGACAGAGCCCGTATCAATTTCTTTCTCATTCTGTAAGGATAATACGTATAATCCAAACATCATAATTACTAATACTCCAAGAATGATAAATAGCGTTACCTGCCCTTTTCTCATAATAATAACCTCGTAACTACGTCTGAGTATACTTTTTCCTCTCTAAATATATAAACTTTTCCCCTCAGAAGCCAATTTCCCCGTGGTTTTACGATATCAAAGTATCCAATTTACTTGATAATTGTTTATATACAGAATCCTTTTTCTCTTTTGATAAAGTGAAAAGTACTTTTTCTACCATCTTTTCTGATATTGTAAAAATATAATTTAACTTTATCACACAATCTTTTATCGCTCCATCCTTCACAGTCAGAGAGATACCATTCATGCTCCTATTGCTGGTTATCCCAGCAATTACCACATTACTGTATTCCTCGAATAATATCAAAGCAGGTCGTTTTTTAATCTCAAAAGTGTCAGTATACTGGACTTTAGCAAGAATCACATCACCAGGTCTAAACATTCTCCCAGTCCTCGTCGTCTTTATTATCCCATAAAGACTTCATTCTGTCTTGCTGCACTTTGTGAAGGAACTCGTCATATTGATTATTTTGTTTTACACTCTTGTAAACTTGTATCATTTCTCTGATAAGTTCATTATAAGTCTGTCGGGGATATTTTCGGATTTCTTTCATCGATTCGACTATTGCTTTTTCCAATTGTATTGTTGTATAAGTCATTATATATCAATTATAGGTGATATATTAATTGTTATATATATTTTACGTTTAAAATTAAGAAAACATCTAAATGTTTAAAATTTCATACTAGATTTCTCTTTTATGAGATCATAACTATTATTGCCTTCAATATCGATTGATACGATTGCTGGGAAATCTACAACTTTAAGTTCCCATATCGCATCAGCCATCCCGAACTCCAGTTTCTTAACTCCTATAACTTTAGAAATCGAATTTGCGTAAATCACACCGGCACCACCAATAGCGCTGAGATAAACACATCGTCCTTTCATTGAATCAACAGCATTAGCAGAGAGTCCACCCTTGCCGATTATCAGATTTACACCATACATATCAATAAGCTTGCCAGTATATATACTCATACGAGCGCTTGTTGTTGGACCAGCACTTACAGCAGAATATACTCCTTCTGTCTTTTTCATGATCGGACCGCAATGATAGATAATGCTTCCATTATAGTTATCAATCCTTTTCTCAGTCATATATCGATGAGCCTTGTCCCTTGCAGTTATTATATGTCCAGATATCAGCACAAACTCATTTAATTCAAGGCTTTTCAAATCATCCAGACTTAGCGGCAATTGAAGTTTCTTCATAACCTGCCCCTCCGCGTACACCAGCAAGAAAAACTCACAACGACAAAATAAGATGCAGGATGGCGTACTCCATAGCCTATCTTTGCATCAAGAGCAACAGTCCTGCCAGGCAAGCCCACAGGCCCAATACCAAGATTATTGATTTCTGAAAGCAGTTTCTCATCAGTACCAACGCCGATGTCATCAAACAGCATCAACTTGGATTTTTTAGCAGCACCAGCAACAGTACCACCAACTGCAGCTGCAATAACATAAGGCGGACATGCCTTACTCTGAGCCTTTAGTACAGCATCAATAACACACTTCCTGACACCGTCGATGTCCCTTTGAAGACCCTTAAATCTGCCAATATTTCCAGGCAGTGAATATACCTGTGTTATATTCTCACTTCCACCACCCTTTAGCATTAGTCTGATATCCACTTTAGAAGTTGCATCTCTTTCCGCTTCAGTATCAACTTCCTTAAAATAGATCTCTGGAACATTTCCAATAATCTGTTCATTTGAAGAATCGATCGAATTTGGACGAAGAATGCTCTGCTCAGTAGCAATCCTTGATGCCTCGTTTATGTCTTTTTTAATTTTGACTTCAGAAACATCAGCTGTTCTTTTTACATAAAAGATCGGAGTTCCAGTATCCTGACAGATCGGTACTTTACCTCCACTAGCAAGTCTTGCGTTATCAAGCATCTTGCCTAATACATTCTTAGCGCTATCATTAGTTTCATTACAAAATGCATCATCTAATTTTGCCATGACATCATCTGGCAAAGTGGTTGAAACACGTCTGTATAATTCAACTATCTTACCAATCATGAGATGACTGGAATTCATTAAACTATATATTGGTATTGAAAAATCCCGCGCTAGTATCCACAAACTTTATAAATTATTTAAATTGCATTGTCACCGAAAACAAGGTGATAAAATGGTACCAATATTTGTATTAATAACAATATTTGTTTCGTTTGTGTTCATGTATATATTTTACAGTTCTGTTGCAAAAGAATCTCCTGGAGACAGGAAAATGCAGGACATTGCTGACACAATCAGAAAAAGCGCATTCACTTTTATGCGTACAGAATATCAATATATCGGCCTATTTGTATTAGCGGTGGCCGTACTCTTATACTTCCTGCCGGGATTAGGATTGAACAGTTCAGTCTCATTTATTATCGGAAGTGTGAGTTCAGCAATGGCTGGACTATTCGGGATGGCAGTTGCACTGAAAGCCAATGTTCGCACAACAAATGCAGCAAAGAGAAATCTTAATTCTGCACTTAAAGTGAGTTTCAATGCAGGATCAACAGTTGGTCTTGGACTTGTTGTCACTGGTGTGATTGGTCTTCTAATTATATCCTATATATATAACAACGACATATCAGCATTGATAGGATACTCTTTTGGAGTCGCTTCAATAGCGCTTTTCGCACGTGTTGGAGGAGGGATATTTACAAAAGCAGCAGATGTTGGAGCTGATCTTGTTGGTAAAGTTGAAGCTGGAATCCCAGAGGACGATCCCCGCAATCCTGCTGTAATAGCAGACAATGTCGGTGACAACGTAGGCGATACTGCTGGTATGGGTGCAGACCTCTTTGACTCACTGATTGTTAACACAGTCGCAGCAATGGCTATTGGCATGACAGCTGCTGCAAAAGCAAGTGTTTCACCAATCACCGAGGACGCAACATATATCTTCCCAATTATCGTAGTCTGTGCTGGTCTCTTAGCATCAATAGTTGGAACATTCTTTGCAAGAACCAAGGGAAAAGACCCATCAAAAGCGCTAAACTCAGCATTTCTGGTCACCTGCGCAGTGATGATTGCAATCGTTTATTTCATGAACAATCAATATTTTGCTGATCTGAAAGTATTCTATACTATTGTTATCGGTGTTGTAGCTGGTACTGCAGTAGGAAAACTTACAGAATATTACACAAGCGACCGATACAGGCATGTGAAAGGGATTGCAGAATCCTCTAAGCTTGGAGCTGCAGGAAACATAATTCATGGTATCAGTGTTGGACATAGATCAACAATGACAATTGTTGGAATATTACTTGCAGCAATCTTTTCAGCCTATTATGTAGCAGGCCTATATGGTATTGCAATGGCAGGCGTAGGAATGCTTGGACTTGCAGCAATTATAATGGCCATTGATGTTTTTGGACCGATAGTCGACAATGCTGGCGGAATTGCAGAAATGGCAGGATTGCCAGCTAGTGTTAGAAAAACAACAGATAAGCTGGATATGGCAGGAAATACAACTGCAGCGATCGGAAAAGGATTTGCTATCGGCTCTGCCGCACTCGCTGCACTTGCTCTGTTGACATTGTTTGCAGAGGAAGCAGGACTTCATTCAATTGATCTCCTGAAATACAAAGTGATGATAGGACTTTTCATCGGTGCTATTGTGCCCTTTAGGTTTACAGCATATACATTGCTGGCAGTAAATAATGCAGCATCTAAGATTGCTGATGAAGTACGACGGCAATTTAAGACCATTAAAGGAATTATGGAAGGAAAAGCAAAACCTGACTATAAAGCATGCATAGTCATAGCTACAAACTCAGCTTTGAAAGAGATGATTGTACCATCCATCCTTGTAATAGGGACTCCTATAGTAGTAGGTCTTGTTTTTGGTGCAGAAGCCCTTGGCGGAGCACTTGCAGGAACACTTATTACAGGAATCATGCTTGGAATCCAGCAGTCCAATTCAGGTGGAGCATGGGACAATGCTAAAAAATTCATAGAGAAAGGCTCCCATGGCGGAAAAGGATCTGAAACCCACAAAGCTTCTGTTGTTGGAGACACAGTAGGGGATCCTTCAAAAGACACATCCGGACCATCTCTAAATATTGTTATCAAGCTGACAATATTAGTAGCAACAGTATTTGTGACCTTTTTTTAGGTCAATTCTTTTTCCTTTTTTTTCATTGATTATTCTAAAAATTTCATATATTAATTTTGTCAGATTTATCCAAATGTTCAAGATCTTCTGACTCATTTTTGACGTATTTATAATGTAGTTCAGTTAATTTTAAATAAGTGATTCTCTTTTATTTTACTTCTATGATTCATATTGGATATGTAGTATTGGCAATCTCCTTTTTTGGACTCATATTTTCTGCATTTAAATTATGGGGATTATCAAGACAGAGCCTTTCTGGCTCAAAATCTAAATTTATAAGTGAACAGATTCACAAAGGCGCAATGGCCTTCTTAAATAAGGAATATTCGCACCTGATTGTATATGCATTAATTTTCTTTGCAGTAATATATTACTTTATAGGCAAACCATTGGCACTGGCCTTCCTTGCTGGTGGATTATTCTCTGGTCTTGCAGGAAACATCAGCATGAGGATTGCTACCTATGCCAATATTAGAACTGTCAGTTCTCTTAAAAAATCAATTGCTAAAGGATTGAATACAGCATTCTCAGCTTCCCTAGCTATTGGAATTAGTATTGTATCTATCGGATTGATATGTGTTACTGGCATGTACATGATATTTCACTCCACAGACATTATTTTTGGATTTGGACTTGGAGCATCGCTTATAGCACTTTTCTCCAGAGTTGGAGGTGGTATATTTACTAAAGCTGCTGATATAGGTGCAGATCTTGTCGGAAAGATTGAAAAAGGAATACCAGAAGATGACCATCGCAATCCAGCAGTTATTGCAGATAATGTTGGTGACAATGTTGGAGATGTAACAGGGATGGGTGCAGACTTATTTGAAAGCTATGTCGATTCATTGATAGCTGCAATGATTTTAGGTTTGGCCGTAATGGGCGTTGCTGGACTTCAGCAATCTAGTGGTTCTGTTATTTCAACTGCTTTCCTTCCGTTAGTCATTGCAGCACTTGGTATTGCAAGCTCAATCAGCGGATCATTGTTTGTATATATTAAAGGCAGGAGGGGGAATCCAAGATTAGCTCTCAATAAGGGAATCTACGGAACAGCTTTTTTCATGGCAGCCTCTTCTTATTTTGTTATTGGATACTTAGGATTCTCAATCTCATTGTTTTATACAACACTAGTAGGCCTTCTGGCTGGACTAATCATTGGGATATCAACAGAGTATTTCACTTCCTCAGATAAAAGACCAACCAGAAACGTGGCTGAGGCATCCAAAAGCGGCCCTGCAACAAATATAATTGCAGGCCTTTCTAACGGAATGATGTCAACCGTAGTGCCAGTCTTGGTCGTAGCAGCTACAATATATGTTTCATTTTCCTTTGCAGGCCTCTATGGAATCGCACTTGCCGCAGTAGGAATGCTATCAACTCTGGGCATGACCCTTGCAATTAGCACATACGGACCTATAGCTGATAACTCAGAAGGAATAACTCAAATGGCAGAAATGGGCGATGAAATCAGAAAAAGAGCAGAATCTCTTGATGCTGCAGGCAACACAACAGCAGCCATTGGCAAAGGATTTGCCATAGGTTCTACAGCCCTTACAGCACTAGCTTTGTTCGTAAGCTTTAAAGAAGTAGCGAAAGCATCTGGCCAAATGGTTGTAATTGATGTATCTCAGCCGCATGTAATGATTGGATTATTCATCGGAGCGTTGCTTCCTTTTATTTTCTCATCTCTCACAATCAGTGCTGTTGGAAAAGCAGCTAATAAGATGGTAAAAGAAGTCAGGAGGCAATTTTCAAGCATCAAAGGTCTTATGGAAGGTAAAGTTAATCCAGATTATGATCGGTGTATTAACATATCCACTGGTGCTGCCCTAAAATCAATGATTATTCCAAGTTTTATCGCAGTGATATCACCAATTCTTATTGGGTTGTGGGATCTCAATGCACTTGGAGGCCTCCTAGCAGGTTCGTTGGTTACAGGTTTCATTCTTGCAATTTTCATGGCAAATGCAGGAGGTTCATGGGATAATGCAAAAAAATACATTGAAGGAGGACACTTCGGTGGAAAGGGATCAAATGTTCACAAAGCGGCAGTTGTAGGAGACACAGTGGGTGATCCTCTTAAAGACGCATCAGGACCTTCGTTGAATATTCTAATCAAGCTAATGACAATAGTAGCTATAGTCTTTGTCCCTTTGTTTCTGTAAGCACAGAAATAATATTTTATCACTTTAAAATTTTATCACTTTAGAATTCTGGCAAATTCATCGAAAGGCATATCAGATCTTAATGCAAGCTGATTAAAATGGGTTGGTGATACATTGTAACCCTTTTCACGAACTGATATTATGATATCATCTCTCTTTTTGATATGTGTTATCTGATATTTCTTATTGAATTCATGGATATGAAAATAGCTTTGAGAATTGATTTTGCATTCATTTTTGATTGCTTCGACAATCTCAAGGTCCCTATTAGCCATATCCCCTCTTTTTTTTATTGAATCAGCTACCTGATCTGCGAGTTTTTCTTCCCACAAAGGGCCGCTGAATAAAAGTCCAGCATATTCCATTGGCTGACCGCAGCAATCAGCATTGTTATATCTGGAATATTTGCGATTCAGGCATTTTGGACAAAACAGAAAATACTTGTGTTCCTTGGAGATCTGGTCGCACAGAGTCTTTGAATATACGATCCTAAAAAATACCCTCATATAATGCTTGTAGTAGTATGAATATACTGGAACAGCTGCTTTATCATACTGCATACCAATCGTCTGTATCTTTCTGATAAGGATTCTGAGTCCTGTTTCATAGCAGTTCTCATTCAATAAAGGTCTAGAGTCATACCGCCTCCTACACGCTTTTGGATAAGAGCCGCATAAGGCACTTGTGTCAGTTGCTGTAATACCAAAAATCGCCCCTCTTGATATCCTTCTAAAGGTGGCATCCATGAAAGGAACAGGAGAACCAAATGGATCTATATCAATATAATCAAACCCACCAACTTTGTGCAGTAGGCAAGCAGCTTCAGTGTTGAATATAAAAGCAGCTCCCTCATCGTGCTTCCCAGGTGCTACATTTTCCATATACTCAATATTGTTCATTTCTAGGTGTTCCCTAATACTTGCGTATGCTTCTCCACTGATATCATTTATTACAACCTGCATGATATTATTGCATTCCTTGAGAACACGGATTGCACGAATCCCAGAACCGGCTAGCGGAAAACAACATCTCAGTCGAGAGTCTCCAGTCTTTGTAGAATTGAGCACTGCTATCGTTATGTCCCTATTTAGTTTCATATCAGGATTGAAAAATACAGGCATCTTTCTGGATACAATCTCCTGCTGTTCAGCATGAATCTTTGTATCTCCTTCTAATATCGTGACCATCTCAAGAGGGTCATTGCATCTTGTATTTAATACTGTCCCCTACTCAAACATATCAAAGGCAATTCTTGTCACTAATGGTCCAAACCATAATTAACTATTGTGCAGTAATTAAAAAGCAAATATTTATATATAAACTTTATTTACATTGATTTGTTATTGTTACTCATTAGTAAATAAAAAGTGGTTTTGGCCATCTTCGGGGGGAGAAAATGAAAAAAGTATATCCAATTTTCATATTACTAGCAATTCTATTAGCTACGTTGTCATATGCATATCCTGTGACAATGAGATTTAATTCTGCAGATAATTTTGCGATGGTAAATTATCATGGTGCAACTTGGCATTCTCAATCTACAGGAACAACAAACAGTCTTATAGTGCAGGATCCTGGGGATGCAGCAACACATTATTTTTATTCATATGCATATTTAAGTTGTAAAGTACCTCATATTTATTGGCGTTCTACAAGCCCAAGTACAGGCAATGGCCCCTGGGATTACAGTGTTAATTTCCAGACTGCCAATGATTGCCGTGCTCCAGTCTATTCAATCTCCCTATCCAGTACGACAGTTAATGAAGGTGATTCTGTTACAGTATATAGTACAGTTCATGCACCTTGGTCATTTCCGTCAGGAATTAGTTATATACCTACTCAATTAAGATCTTTTTATGATAATCCAGTTGAAATCTATCTTTATGTTGATAATGTGCAGGTAGATCACCAGCAAGTAAGAATTGTCTGGGATGAAACTGCAGACGTCCAATTTACTTATATACCAACTACTTCAGGCACTAAAACAATATCCGTAAGAACCAAAATTGAAAACGATTGTGAGTGTACTGGTTCAGAGTGGAGACAAAAAGACACAACATTGACTGTCAATAACAACCCACCAACAGCAAGTGCAAGTGTCACACCTTCAACAGGACAAGCTGGATCAACTGTCTTTTATTTTACAGGCAGCGCTACAGGAGGAGATAGTCCATATACATACAGTTGGACCTTTGGTGATGGCAGTACAAGCACTTCCCAGAATCCAAGCCATACTTACAGCTCTGCTGGAACTTATACAGCAACCTTAACAGTCACAGATGCTGATGGTGATACAGATACAGATTCTGTCACAGTTACAGTATCAGCACCTGACAGCCAGCCTATTGCCAGTGCAAGTGTATCACCTTCAAGTGGATTTGCAAGCCAGACAGTGTTCTCATTTACTGGTGGCGTATCCGGAGGAGACTCTCCGTTCACATATTATTGGAGTTTTGGTGATGGCAGTACAAGCACTTCCCAGAACCCAAGCCATACTTACAGCTCTGCTGGTACATATACAGCAACATTTACTGTTACTGACGGTGATGGAGATAGTGATTCAGATAGTGTTAGCGTTACAGTCATAACTGATAGTCAACCTACTGTTACAGCAAGCGTCTCTCCTTCAAGTGGAATCCAAGGTTATACTAGTTTTTCATTTTCAAGCAGTGTTAGCGGCGGCAACAGCCCGATTTCATATTCATGGAATTTTGGTGATGGTAGTACAAGCACTTCCCAGAACCCAAGCCATACTTACAATAGTGCTGGAACTTTTACAGCTACCGTTACAGTTACAGATGCTGATGGTGATACTGATTCAGATAGTGTCAGTGTTACAGTAGCTGCTGACACGTCGCCTACAGCAAGTGCCAGTGTCAGTCCTTCCAGCGGTTTTGCTGGTCAGACCGTTTTTTACTTTACTGGTAGCACTAGTGGTGGCAACAGCCCGATATCATATTCATGGAACTTTGGCGACGGTAGTACAAGCACTTCCCAGAACCCAAGCCATACTTACAGCTCTGCTGGTACATATACAGCCACATTTACAGTTACAGATACTGATGGTGATAGCAACTCAGATAGTGTCAGTGTTACAGTTAGTGCTGATAGTCAACCTACTGTTACAGCAAGCGTCTCTCCATCAAGCGGTATTGCTGGTTACACCAATTTTGCTTTTACAAGTAGCGTTAGTGGTGGAGATAATCCAATTTCATATTCATGGAATTTTGGTGATGGTAGTACAAGCACTTCCCAGAACCCAAGCCATACTTACAATAGTGCTGGAACTTTTACAGCTACTGTTACAGTCACAGATAGTGATGGTGATACAGATTCAGATAGTGTCAGTGTTACAGTCGCTTCTGATACAACCCCTACCGCCAGTGCTAGTGTTACACCAAGCACAGGTATTGAAGGTTATACTAGCTTTTCATTTACCGGTTCAGCAAGCGGTGGCAATAGTCCCATCACCTACAGCTGGAACTTTGGCGACGGTAGTACAAGCACTTCCCAGAATCCAACCCATACTTATAGTTCATCCGGGACTTATACAGCTACTCTAACAGTTACAGACACAGATGGAGATACTGATTCAGATAGCGTCAGTGTCACAGTTGATGTAGATACTACCCCAACTGCAAGCGCTAGTGTTTCTCCATCAAGCGGACAGACTGGAGTAACTTTATTTACATTTACAGGCGGAGTTAGTGGAGGAAACTCTCCATACACTTATTCATGGAACTTTGGCGACGGCAGTACAAGCACTTCCCAGAATCCAACCCATACTTACAGCTCTGCTGGTACATATACAGCCACATTTACAGTTACAGATAGTGATGGAGATACTGATTCAGATAGTGTCAGTGTTACAGTAGCAGCTGATACAACCCCTACCGCCAGTGCTAGTGTTACACCAAGCACAGGTATCGAAGGTTATACTAGCTTTTCATTTACCGGCTCAGCAAGCGGTGGCAATAGTCCCATCACCTACAGCTGGAACTTTGGCGATGGAAGTACAAGCACTTCTCAGAATCCAACCCATACTTATAGTTCATCCGGGACTTATACAGCTACTCTAACAGTTACAGACACAGATGGAGATAGTAATTCAGATAGCGTCAGTGTCACAGTTGATGTAGATACTACCCCAACTGCAAGCGCTAGTGTTTCTCCAACAACTGGTATCGCTGGATTTACACTTCACTCCTTTTCAGCTAGCGTAACAGGGGGAAACGCTCCAATAACTTATTATTGGAATTTTGGTGATGGTACAACAAGTACACTTCAGAACCCAACTCATACATACAATAGTGCTGGAACTTATACAGCAACCTTAACAGTCACAGATGCTGATGGAGATTCAGACACTGACAGTATTACAGTCACAATTGAAAGTGACATTGGATTAACTGTAAGTATTACAGGAAATAGCACAAGAGGATACCAAGATCATATAGTAGAATTCCAAAGTTCTGTTACAGGTGGTAATGCTCCACTTTCATACAGCTGGGCATTTGATGATGGACAGACTGACTCACAGGCAAACCCAATACATGTCTATACTTCTCCAGGCAATTACACTGCTACTCTTACGGTGACAGATGCTGATGGAGACACAGGCTCAGATTCGTTGGACATAGAAGTCCTTGCAAAAAAAATTCAGATAACTGATTTTAACTGCAATGACTATGTTGTAGATGGACATGAACAATTCTGTAACGCAACTGTCTCGTTCAATGGAACTCCAGTAGGTGGAGCTCTAGTATCAGTATATGACCTAAACAATGGAACAAATTACGGAAGTTGCACAACTGACAGCATTACTGGATCGTGTAATGCAATATTTATTGTCGGACCTGCTGGTCTTTACACTGTGTACGCAACATCCGAGAAAGATGGTTTTGTTAATGACACAGACAATCAGCCACAAGAAAGCTACGAAGTCTTGACAGAAAGGTACCACATACAAGGACTTAAAGTCTATAATGAAAGTGCTTTTACAGACGAGGATTATGAGTATTATAGGAATGAGACCTTCTGGGTCAAGTTTCAGGTATTGGACACCTTTAACAATAACCAGACAGTTTCAGGTATTGTAACTGAAGCTACCCTTGTCAGTATTACAGGAGGAGGTCAAGCAAGCCTAAATGATCTTGGAGAAGACAACAACTGGTATAAGTATACTTTAACAATACCTCCAGTACATAGTTTCATTGGTTCAGGTAATGTTTTCGCATTTGCATTTAATTTTACAGACCACAGCGGAGGCCAGGAAATAGTCAACTTGACAATACTGAACAATCCGCCTGTGATTTCTCAACCACTACCTGATATTTATCTTAACATATCAGAGACAAAGACACTTAATCTCTCACAGTATGAATTAGATGTTGAAGATAGTGGAAATGATCTAGCTTGGTCCGTATATGACGTTGATCCAGCTATCGCAACAACAAGTGTTAACAGTAAGACGCTTACAGTGACAGCCAATGCTGCTGGACTAGATGTGATTACGATGAGACTCACAGATCTTGACGGAGATTATGATGAGCAAGTTGTCAATATAGTATCAACTGACAATACAATTGTAATATCAGACTTCAACTGTGGAGATCCTGTAGTTCAGGATAGTCTTCAATATTGCAATGCAACAGCAAAAGCAGCTGGAAATCCAATAGGTGGTGTATTAATAGATGTATATGACCTGTCAAATGACACTTTTTACGGTTCGTGTGTTACAGATTTTATATCAGGTTCATGCAACCTGCTCTATACAGTCGGACAGCCAGGCTCATATACTGTTTATGCAACTGGTACGAAAGAAGGATTCAACAACGACACGGACAAGAACCCACAATTTTCATACAGGGTATTTACAAAGCGATACCTTATTGAGGATTTGAAGGTTTATAATGAAAGCACATTCACACTTGAAGATTATGTCTATTACAGGGCAGAACCGATATATGTGAAATTTAAGGTATTGGATCAGTTCAATGGAAACCAGACCGCAAATGGTGTAATAACAAAAGCAACCCTCATAAGCATTCAGGGAGGAGGTCAGACTGAACTTGACAACATTAACCAAAGCGATGATTTCAACTACTATACTTTGGTAATACCACCAACGCACAATTATATCGGATCAAGCAATGTATTTGCATTTGCATTTAACTTCTCCGACGAGAGTGGTGGCCAGGAGTATGTGAATCTTACAATACTGAACAATCTGCCATACATCAGTCCAGACATTCCTGACTTGTATTTCTCATCGTCTGACTCATATACATATGATCTGACTCAGAATGAGAATGATATTGAAGACAGCGGAGACAATCTTAACTGGACTCTTGACTACAACAGTAGTAATGGAGTAATCCAGGCTAGTGTTGTTGGTAAGTCCCTTATCCTAACACCTGTAGGAAATGGCGAGGTAGTATTGAACTTGTCATTGTTTGATCTGGATATGGACTTTGATACACAGGATATGAAGATATATGTTAATGCATCAATCTTTATCCCTCAGGCACCAATAATTACATCAAGCCCACCAAGGGAATTCACGCCTAGCGACGACAAGTGTTTGGAGAATTATGTATATGATGTAGAAGCGTATGATCCGAACAATGATCCACTGACATATTCCTTAGGACTTCATCCAAGTGGAATGGTCATAGATCCTGTCACAGGACTAGTTACATGGTCGCCATGCAATGGAGATGTCGGGAATCATGAGATTCAGATACTAGTTTCAGATGGTATGTTTACGACAATTCAACAGTACACTCTGACAGTCAACCATCCAAAACAGCCAACAGACCCACGAGAAGTACTTTTCATCCATACAATAAGGATGAATAACGAGGGTCGACCGTATGCACATCCAGGAGACGAGCTCTATGTGACAACTGGTTTTGAGAACATAGGTTACAGAGATCTTAAACAAGCACAAATAAGAGTGACATGCTATGAATTAGGTATCTCAAGAAAAATAGGACCTTTTACAGGCCCTGAAGTCGATGAGATACAGTCACGTGGCGTACTGCTTGAAATACCTGAAGATGCCCCTAAAGGAGTTCATGCTTGCAGATTAGAGCTTTACACCGATGGTGGATTGCAGAGAATCAGGCATCGAGAAGTGCGTATTATTTAATTTTTTTTAATTTGTTTTTTCTGAGGGTTTCAACGTAATTTCCACAAAACTTAAGTATGCTCTCCATTAGTCATATATTGTGAAAACTGAAAATATCTTTATGGCAATTTTCTACATAATAATAATATTTTCTATTATACTGTTAATTATAAATAGCACAAACATTGGAAAAATAATATCTGATAACAATAACAATAATAATGGTATTAATTACAACAATAATAATTCTGTGAATGTGCAATATTCTACTGAGTATCTATATGATGGAAATGGTATTTCTATAGGTATTCATCCGTCGAGCGCAAGAGGATACAGCTACGCAAGAGATCTTGGATTAAATATGAATCGAGATGGTACATACCTTATTTGGACATGGGTTGATCCAAATCAGAATGGTCATTTAAGAGTCACAGATGCTGTTGCTCCAACGCATCCTACACAACCTGGGAGAAAAATTAATAAAATAAATTATGATAAAATACAAGAAGTACAATCCTCTGAACTGGGCATTAATCTATTACGAAATATATGTCCTTTTATCCGAAGTGAGCAAGATATTAAAAGCCAAGACACTATATACTTATCAACAGAGTCTCAGAAGGAATATTATCGTGACTTTGTTTATAAAATGGCGGAGAGGTATGATGGAGATAATGACTTTGGATGCACAAAAGATGCACCTGATTGCTATCAGGAAGGAGATAATCAATACCCTTCTCAGAGTTTAATTAATACATTGAAATCAAATCCTTCAAGATATTGGCAAGTTTGCAATAAAATCAGTGATGCTTGTTCTGGACCAGACTGTGTATCCAAATATCAAGAATACTATGTAGAAATACAACAAATCACATACCAAGCAATTAAAAAGGCATGCCCTGATTGTCAAGTTGTAATCGGTGGTGATTCTCGTAGCGAAGAATATAAACCTGTGTATGAACAATTGAATGGCAAATATGTAGATATTATTGACAAGCATTTTTTTGGTACTGAAGAAACATACAAGAATATCGAATCCGATATACTGTTTCTTAAAGAGGCTTTACTAAAAAGCAAATTTGACACTGAAAATCTTAAATTCTGGATTACAGAGACCGGAACATATTCTGGTGACCCAATTGAAGAGACGATAAATGGCAATCAAATTGTCCAACCCTACCAGTCAGAAAAACAACAAGCCCAAGAACTGGTTAAGATATATGCAACTGCTTTTGCAAATGGTGTAGACACAGTGTTCTGGGCATGGGGGATCGAAGAAGGGTTTAAGTGTGATTGTTGCATATTTGATTATACAGGCTTAATCTATGATGGAAATAAGGAAGATCAGGAATGTGATAAAAATGATCCATATGACAAAGGGGAACACACCAAGAAATTAGCATATTATTCATTGAAACTTCTTACAGAAAAGATAGTTCGTTCTACATCAGTCCAGAGACTTGCCTATTCAGATTCCAATGTTTATATCTACAAATTTATACGGTTTAATAAGAGTATTTACATAGCATGGAATGATCAAAATAGTACAACAGACATCTTAATTAGTCCTGCAAATGAGGTAAAAATTATTGATTCAGTACCTTCATTTGCTTCTGGAGAACAAGTATCGGGCTTTGAATCAGCTTTTAGAACAAAAACTGAGAAAACTAATGATGGAAAAATCACACTTCATTTGTCAAAGATACCGATTTATATTGAAGAAATATGAGCAATTTATGGAATAATATCACACACCCCAGACGGGGTTATTCTTTCTCTTAATCTCAGCAATTTCTTTCAAAAGAGCGACTTCCTGCTTGGAAAGATGTTTGATATTCTTCTTTAAAACCCTGAAATCATCTGCAGGTATAGCAGAATAGATGATGTCGTCCTCGAAAATCTGACGCCCGACAGTCACTTTTTCCATTGATATCGCAACTTTTTTACCTGTTCCAACTTCAGTCATGGATTCCTTCTCGAGTTGGATTGATTTGATACGAGTCAAGGTTTTGCCATCATTTTTCATGACTCTCATACCAACCTTAACTTTTCCTTCCATAATTTCACATCCCACAACAGCAGGATTGCTCTGCCTGAAGATATAACCATTTAGAATCTGAAACTTTGCTGGTCTAGTATGCTTGGACAGTTCCTCGTCAACTAACATTGCCTTCCGTTTCTCTATAGTTTTCTCATAATCTTCGAGAATCTTGTAAATAACTGAATTAGTAATTATATCAACATCTGTTTTTCCAAGACCGTGCTCCTCTTCTACATTAAAACCCAAAATCACAGCGTGGAGTCTGTCAGTCTCAGCAGTTGATTGAGCGTCAATGATATCTTTCTTACTGATATTACCAACCTGAGCTTTTCTGATTGGTACATCTTTATCTTTCAAGATCTTAGACAGAGCTTCCAGACTCCCCAGAGTGTCTGCTTTTATAATAATCCCACTCTTGCCGGTCTCAATTATGACTTCATCAATTTCTGACTGCAATTGATTCATAACTTCTTCAATAGGTCTGTTGCCAACTGAAAGCACTGGCATACCGGCAATAATATTATCAATTCCTGGTGCAGCAAGTTTGACCCCTGTAGCCGCACACACATGTTTAACAGACTTAAATTTTGCTTTTTTATCTCTCATTTCATTGAGATCATGTGGTTGAAATAAAGCTCTTATCTTAGTAACGAGTGGTTCACCAGTAGTACCAATTACTATCTGGTCATTAACATGTAAAGTCCCATCATACAGAATAAGATCCATAGTCTTACCAAGACCCTTTGATTCCTTTACTTCGAGAATTGTACCCTTTGCTTGCCCTGAGATATCACATTTGAGACAATTCTCTAGATACTTCTGAGCAAGACCAGTTATCATCATGATAAGTTCAGATATACCTTCACCTGTTGCTGCACTTGTAGGAACAATTGCAATTTGTTTGGTAAAATCATCAACTCTGTCAAAACGATCTGAATTAAAACCCAACTCTGAAAGCTTACCTACAATGTTATATAATTTTGTTTCAAAATCATTTTGGACTCTCTGGTCCTGACTGTTAATATTTTTTAAGACCAAACCCTTGCCCTTATGCCATCCGCTTATCATATCTATCTTGTTCAAAGCGACCACAAAAGGAGTCTTATACTGTTTGAGTATCTCAAGGCTTTCGATCGTCTGCGGTTTGAGGCCTTCATTAACATCAACAACAAGAATGGCAATATCTGCAAGATTCCCTCCTCGTTTCCTGAGATTCGAAAAGGCTTCGTGACCAGGAGAATCGATAAATAACATCCCCGGAAGTGTAAATTTCATATTAAGAGATTTTAACATATCCCCACACATCTTCTGGATAGTATCCATAGGAATGATAGAAGCCCCGATTGCCTGAGTGATACCACCTGCTTCACCCCGAGCAATAGCAGATCCTCTAATCTTATCTAGTATAGAAGTTTTACCATGATCCACATGAGCCAGGAGAACACATATCGGGCTCCTGAAATTACAGTCTGCCATTAGTCTGGGTTAATCCGATCCCTATATAAAAGTTTTGTACTTAGGGTAAAGTCAACTTAATTGGGTTAAAAGGTTCTTCTTTGTAAAAAGCAAAATTTATGTCCAAATTCATCGACGGAGAAACCCAACGATGGATCCTTTTTGCAAAGAAGAATTTACTGTAAATAGAGTAATTTACAGTCCCAAAATCTGCTTTGCATATATTTGTTACCTAAACCCACGTTAGTTGACTTTACCTGTACTGTGTAGCATCATGAATATAATATGTAATGAAGAAATAATTCCAAGGGCTTGTAAAATAAATACTGTTACTCTTTAATGCTAAGCAATCGGCGCACGAGACTGGTAGAAATATCGTTTTTATTCTTAATATCTTTAATATTACATGCTAGTTCTTCGTCACCTACAGAGTTTTTTATCCACATATAAAAATCGTTTTTTTCCTCATTTACATATACTTTGAATGCTTCTTCATCAAGGCCATTTATGTACTGAAGCAGCTCGTGGACATTCTTGATCTGCTTACCATCATGAGTTCTAAAATGAAAGTTAGGGTCAACGTCTTTGAGTATGGGCTGATCTTTTTTACTTTCCTCTGGCTCGTTTTGAGTAAGAGATTTTACAGCATTTTGAATCTCATGGACTTCATCAACTTCAAGAATTTTTAGCAGGTCAAGAAGAATCAATAATCTATTCTCTTCAAGAATTGCTACTCCTTCAATATATTCTGCTTGTATTTTGCCAGTGATTATTGAGGGAGCAGGTTTAATCTGATTCGGTACAAGTCGTTGCACCTCACTTGCAGAATCCACTATCATACCCACATTAACATCTTGAAAATCTAAAAAAATTATTCTGGTGGATTTTGATATGTCTTTTCTCTTGATATTAAGCTTTTTAGCCAGATCAATAACTATTATCAGCTGGTCTCTTACATTTATTACTCCACTAATATAATCAGGGGTGTTTGGCATATGAGTAATCTTTTGGTATCTGATGATTTCTTTGACATTATTGATATTGACACCAAACTCCTCATTACCCAGTGTGAACATAACAACTGGTCTCTCATCTTTGATATCATTCATAATTACCAAAACAGACCTGTAGTTTTAATAAACTTTGCTATCACTGTGCAATAATAATGCCTATTGTACCTTAATTGGATTAATCATTTGGGAATCTTGAGCACATATAAATAGCTTGCATAATAAAGAATATAATATAAAAAATAATTCTACGTAACATCAGAATTGTGATGATCCAATATTTTTGTAGATTTGATATAATAATGGTCTGCTGTAACTCTATTCTGATATGAAATATCGACTGAAATTAGATGGTCAACCAAAACCTTTATAAAGAAGTCCCAGCTCCCAGTGTATATTCCCGAGTTCAGCTAAGAGCGCATATAGGGTTCATGAAGCTGTTTCTTGGTATAATTTCAAAATGATAAAAGGAAAAGAATACAGGCACATTGTTCGCGTTGTAAACACAGACCTTGATGGGGCTAAAGCACTTGTTAGAGCACTGCGGAAAATTCGAGGTGTTAGTTATATGATGGCTAATGCAGTATGTGAACTTTCAGGAATTGACCCTTTCATGAAAGCTGGAAATCTAACTGAAACTCATGTTAATAGATTAAATGAAATAATCAAAGATCCATTAAAGCACGGTGCACCAATCTGGATGATTAACAGAAGAAAAGACTATGAAACCGGAGAGGATGTCCACTTGGTTGAGACTGATCTTAAATTTATGAATGAAAATGACCTTAAAAGGCTGAAAAAGACAAAATCAAACCGGGGCCTTAGGCACCAGTGGAAATTACCTGTCAGAGGTCAAAGGACCAAATCCAATTTCCGAAGGAACAAAGGAAAGGGAATGGGTGTCAAACGTAAAAAGTGATAATTCATGGGCGATATTAAAAAATTAAAGAAAAAGTACTCCGGACCTAGTCATCCTTGGCAGAAAGCCCGGATTGTCGATGAGAAAGATCTTCTCAGGGAGTATGGCCTTAAGAACAAAAAAGATATCTGGAAAGCTACATCTAAACTTAGGAATTACAGGCAACAGGTTAAAAAATTGCTTGCAGATACTTCAGAGCACGCTATGAAACAGAAAGAATCTTTATTATCCAAACTGAAAAAATTTAATTTTATGGCTAATGATGGGAATATTGATGACGTCTTGAATATTGAGGTAAATTCAATCCTTGACAGAAGACTTCAAACTCTAGTATGTAAAAAGGGATTTGCAAGGACTATGAATCAAGCAAGGCAGCTGATTGTGCACAGACATATTATGGTTGGTGCCTCTAAGATAACCCATCCTTCATATCTAGTCTCATTAGAAGAAGAAGCTCAAATTTCATATTCACCATATTCATCATTTCATGATCCTGATCATCCGGAACGTGTCCCACCAGAAACTGTGGCTCCTGAAACAACTGAAGAGAAGCCAAAGAAGAAAGCTACAGAGAAGAAACCTAAGGCAGTGAAGATAGCAAGAGAAGATGAATTAGAAGCACCTATTGAAAATCTGGACGACACTATTGACGAAGACATGAGCGAGGATGACGAATCTGATGATATATCTAATGATAAATCAGATATTAAATCTGATGATAAATCTGAAAAGGTTCCTGATGAACCTAAGAAGAAATCTGATAAATCTGAAGATGTATTAGACGATCTCAAGCAGGAAACAGATAAATCTGAAACAGTACCAGATAAGTCTGAAGAAAAGTCTGCTAAAGAAAGTAAGGAAGAAAAATGAAACCTACTAGACAAGCACCAAGATGGGGAATAGCACATATATATGCTTCATACAATAATACAATAATTCATATTACAGATATTACTGGTACAGTTACAATTGCCCTTAGTTCAGGTGGGCAGGTTGTAAAATCAGACAGGATGGAATCAAGTCCGACTGCAGCAATGGTTGCAGCTAAAAAGGTCGCTGAAATCGCTATTGAAAAAGGAATAAATGCTATTCATGTTAAAATTAAAGCTCCTGGAGGACATAATGGTCCGAATAATCCAGGGCCTGGTGCGCAAGCAGCAATAAGAGCATTATCCAGAATGGGTATGAGAATCGGAATAATTGAAGACGTAACACCTCTACCGCATGACGGATGCCGTAAAAAAGGAGGTCGTCGTGGAAGGCGGGTCTAAAAATGGAACTTGAGATTATCAAACAGGAAAATGACAAAGCACAATTCATCCTGAAGAACATTGATAATACTTATGCAAATACATTAAGGCGACTCATTATCGATGAAGTACCAACCATGGCAATTGATGTTGTTGAGTTTGAAGCTAACAATTCGGCACTTTACGACGAGATAATTGCCCTAAGAATGGGGCTTTTGCCATTGACAACCGATTTAAAATCATACAATTTACCTGATGAGTGTAAATGTAAAGGTGAAGGATGTGCAAGATGTCAAGTTGATTTGAAACTAAGTGCAAAAGGCGACCAGACAGTGTATGCATCAGCATTAAAATCAAAAGATCCTGCAATCAAACCGGTTTATCCAAAAACACCAATAGTTAAACTAATTGGAGAACAGGATCTTGTCCTAACAGGTATTGCAAAACTTGGAAAAGGCAAAGATCATGCTAAATGGTCTCCGGGACATGTGAGTTATAGGCAGATGCCGATTATTGAAATTGATAAAAAATGGGAAGCTCAGGATGAATGTCTTGAAGTATGCCCAAAAAAAGAATTTAAGATACTTGAAAAGAAAGGCAACAAAATTGTTGTAAACAATGATAAGCTTATGTACTGCACTATGTGTGATGCATGCAAATCTTGCAGCAATGGTGCCATTTCAGTAACTGGTGATGATAAAAAATATATCTTCACTGTGGAAAGCTTCGGACAGCTGTCAATCAAAGATATGATGGTCAAAGCACTTGATGTACTAGATACGCAGTGCGATGAGTTACAGGCACTACTTTAGGCATTTACAAGACGCGAGGGTAGCAAAGCCTGGTCAAAATCGAAAGATGACCATATGTGCAAGGTTGAGGGCCTTGTCCCTTAGTGGGTTCCTGGGTTCGAATCCCAGCTCTCGCATATTAAATCAACAATCGTCTGGACAAACCCAGACAAATAATAATAAGACAATGAAATCAAACCAACCCGTAGTAAAATTGATAGAAGACTTGAAAACCAAGGCAAGTCAGGATAAGGTTTCCTTATTTAGAAGGCTGGCTCTGGACCTAGAAAAGTCATCAAGCAATCAGAGAGTTGTTAATCTGTCAAGGCTGAGTCGATATACAAAAGAAGGGGATTTTGTAGTCGTACCGGGAAAGGTTTTAGGTGGAGGAGACTTGTCACACAAATTGACAGTAGCTGCACTTAAATTTTCAGGATCATCAGAAAAAAAGATTAAAGACCTGAATGGAAAATGCATTAGCATGAATGATCTTTTGAAAGAAAGCATTCAGGGTAAAAAAATTAAAATAATTGGTTAAAATGGATATCGATGGAACAGGATTAATCTTGGGAAGACTTGCCAGTGTTGCAGCAAAAAAGGCCCTTGAAGGAGAGAATGTCAATATTTACAATTGTAAAGACGTAATAATCTCAGGGGACAAAAAGCGAATATTGGCTCAATTCAGAAGGAAAAGAGAAATGGGAACCCCAGCAAAAGGTCCAGTTATCCATAGAGCTCCATCAAGGATAGTCAAACGAGCTATTAGAGGGATGCTTCCGTATAAAAGAACAAAAGGAGCAGAAGCCTTTAAAAGGGTACTATGTTATACATATCCACCAAAAGAAGAGAAGAAGCTTGAGACCATTGAAAAGGCAAGTTTCTCAAAACTACCAAACTTGAAATATATTAAAGTTGGACGGATATCCAAAGAATTGGGTGCAAAAGTAGAATGAAATCACTTCACGCAAGCGGAAAAAGGAAAAAGGCCATCGCAAGAGCTACACTATCAACAGGTACAGGTGTAGTAAGAGTTAACAAGATACATCTTGATAATTATATGCCGGAAATGGCCAGAAACAAGATTCGTGAGCCAATGATACTTCTCAAGAAATATGCTGATAAAGTTGATATTGATATAACAGTTCATGGTGGCGGATGGATGAGCCAAGCTGATGCAATCCGTGTAGCAGTGTCCCGATGCTTTGTTGAATATAAAGCAGACAGCAAAACTACTCTTCAGGATTACGACAGGAATCTACTCGTAGCTGATGTAAGAACAAAGGAGAGCCGAAAACCTAATTGTCGTGGGAAAGCACGATCAAAAAGGCAGAAATCATACAGGTGATTTAAATGATAGTCCCAGTCAGATGTTTTTCATGCGGAAAACCAATAGCACATCTCTACGAAGAGTTTAAGGAAAAGACTGCCAAAGGTGAGAACCCAAAGGAAGTTCTTGATAAACTTGGGATGGAAAGATACTGTTGTAGAGCCATCTTTTTGGGACAAGTAGATACAATTGATTTGGCTGCCCAGTTTAAAAAATATTAATTTTTATTTCTTAATAATTCTTATAGTTTCCTCTGGAAGTGAACTAAACCGAATTGTTTGCACTCTTGTATCTTTCAAGTGGTACTTTGTATCCTATTCCTTGATGTAATCTTTCTTCATTGTATAATTTTACAAAATGGTCTAATGCCCATCTCTGTGGCTGAAACTCCATTTTGT
>JAIPIC010000028.1 GCA_021734865.1 Candidatus Woesearchaeota archaeon
CAACTAACGTGGGTTTGGGTAACAAATATATGCAAAGCAGATTTTGGGACTGTAAATTACTCTATTTACAGTAAATTCTTCTTTGCAAAAAGGATTCATCGTTGGGTTTCTCCGTCGATGAATTTGGACATAAATTTTGTTTTTTACAACGAAGAAGCATTTAACCCACTTAAGTTGACTTTACCATGTGATAAAAAGAAATAAATACAATGAAATCCATCATAATACTATGAATACCGCCGAAACTATAATCGAACTCGCAATCCGAGAGGAGGAATACACGTATCAATTGTACAAACATGCAGAGATGTACACTAAAGATAAGGAGATCATCGAGAAGCTTTCAGGTCTTGCTAGTATCGAGCATGCTCACAAGGCGAAACTTAAGTCTTTGTATGAAGTCCTGACAGGAAATGAATTTGTCGATGATGAAATCCAGAATATGAAGATCTCAGATGCGATCATCCAAGATGATATTAAGTTTGAGAATATTAAGGAGTTAGCTGAATATGCTTTAAGTATTGAAGACAATGCAGAGCATATCTACAGAGGTCTGGCATCTGCAACTAGTATTACTGAAATTAAAGAATTGTTCACTGCTCTTGCGAATGAAGAAGCAGAACATAAAGAAATATTTAAAAGACTATTATAGTTATTCAACGAAAATCCTATGTTTGTCTTTTCCTTCCAGTTCAAGCATTATACGTCTGATGACTACTCTTTGTGGGTCAGGAAGCAATTTTACTCTTTTCTTGATATCTTCAAATGTCTTGAAAGGCTCAGTGCCTCTCTGCTCAATGATCTCCCACATGTGCTTTTTACCAATTCCAGGAAGTAGCTGGAGCTGATGCATCCTTGTGGTAAGAGGTCCTGCTGTGTTAAAGAAGTCAATAAAATCAGCTTCATTTCTTTTTAATAAGTCTTTAATAACAAACTCTATATTACTCCGGGCTGTACTGGTCATCTTGTCTACTGAGAGGCGGCCAGCTATATGATGGATCTTATCTCTTTTACCCTCTCCTATATAGATCTCTTCAAATGGTCTGAGAAATACTCCTTTCTTTGGGACACATTCCAATAATATAAAATGTGTACTTCCAATTATCTGCACAATCGGTGTCTTCTTAAATGACGGTCTTGGATCAAATGGATATCCATTTGGCAGAAAGTCAAGTATTATTCCATTCTCTTCTTTAGATCTTTGCATTTTCCACTCCCCTGAGTATTTTTAGCTAACCAAGTATAAATAGTTTTTGGAAGTTAATACTTTTTGACTACAGTGACAATCTTTTTTAGATTCTCATTATTTAGGGAAACAGTGTATCCCTGCAAAACAATTTTTAATTCATCTATAGTCTTTGGCAGAATGTCTGCAATCTTTAGAATGTGAATATCCTTCAGACGGGCTATATCAAGTTCAGAAAGTTCTTTGATTAGTTCGGTATGGGCTTTTTTTGTGGAATTGCAGAATACTTCAATATATTCTTTGGTCTTATTAGCTCTGTAATTCAATTCCTTGTCCCTAGAAGTTATTTTTTTAATATGATCTTTAACGTCCATCATTGACAATGCCTGCTTTTCCATAATTGCCGGATCCATTTTACTCCCCCATTTTCCTTAAATGGACTGGATGAACCAAGACTTCTTTTTGCTTGTTACCATCCTTGATAAGAATCTTATAGCATTCTCCCTGTTTTCCTTTGATAAGGCCGGTTTTGCCGTGAAATCTCCTGAAATAAAGTCCTGTCTGGACTGCAGGTTCAGCTTTTAGAAGTACCCTGTCATTTTCTTTTAGAACCTGAAAGTATTTTGATATACTGATCTTTCCTTTATTACGAAGCGGTTTCTTCATTATAGTCCGCGTTTTCCTTCGATTTCCGCCTATTCTTTGTACCATTTTTATTATCAGAAATTTTCTTTCTGTTGAGATCGTAAAATACCAACTTTTACGATAAGTCCGGTAAAGACAATTTATTTATAAAGCTTTCTACAAAAATGAATGTCGGTATTAAATGTCAATATTAATGACATCCTTTGCATATTCTGTGATAAAATCACGCCTTGGTTCGACCTGGTCTCCCATCAATATTGTAAAAATCTCGTCTGCTTTCACAGCATCCTCGATTGTCACTTTCCTAAACATCCTGGATTCAGGATTGAGTGTTGTCTCCCAGAGCTGGTCAGGATTCATCTCACCAAGACCTTTGTATCGCTGCACACCAACGCCGTCTGATCCAAATTCCTTAAGAACAGCCTCTTTCTCGCTCTCAAAGTATACATACCTTTCAGAATTACCTCTCTTTAATTTATAAAGAGGGGGTTGTGCAATATACAAGTGGCCTTCTTTGATTATATCAACCATATACCTATAAAAGAATGTCAATGCAAGGCAGGTGATGTGCTGGCCGTCGACATCCGCATCTGCTAGTAGCACAATCTTATGATATCTGAGCTTCTGGATATTAAATTCATCTCCAATTCCTGTCCCTAGTGCTGTTATTATTGTGACGATCTCATCGTTTGAGAGAAGCTTTGTAAGTCTTGACTTCTCTACATTGAGTATCTTTCCTTTTAGTGGAAGGATAGCTTGAAATTCCCTGTTTCTTCCCTGCTTTGCTGAACCACCTGCAGAATCTCCCTCAACAACGAAAAGTTCGGATATTGCAGGGTCTTTATTTGAACAATCTGCTAGTTTTCCTGGAAGAGTAGAACTTTCAAACACAGTCTTCCTTCTGGTCAGATCTCTGGCTTTTCGAGCTGCTTCTCTTGCTTTAGCAGCCTGCAGGCTCTTTCCGATAATTATTTTTGCGACCTGAGGATTCTCCTCAAGGAAGGTCGATAATTCACTTGATACTACTGAGTCAACAAGACCCTTTATTTCTGTGTTACCCAGTTTTGTCTTTGTCTGCCCTTCAAATTTTGGTTCGGGAAGTTTAACTGAAATAACTGACGATAGTCCCTCACGTACATCCTCACTGGAAAGCTTGGAATCATTCATCTTGTTTTTGTCAGAATAATTGTTTAGTGTTCTCGTCAATGATGTCTTGAAGCCAGTCAGATGAGTACCGCCCTCAATAGTGTTGATATTATTTGCAAAAGAGTATGTATTCTCATTGAATCCATCATTGTACTGCATGGCTATCTCAATCATGACATTGTCTTTGTATTTCTCAATGTAAATAACATCATGAAGCGGGTTTTTGTTTTTATTAAGATGTTCAACAAAGGATCTTATTCCACCCTCATACATGTATACCTTTTCACTGTCAGTCCTTTCATCTTTTACTGTTATTTCAAGACTCTTGTTTAAAAATGCAAGTTCTCTGAGCCTTGCGGAAACTGTATCAAAATGAAATTCGGTACTTTCAAAGATCTCAGTGTCCGGAAGGAATGTAATTTTTGTTCCTCTGCTGTCGGTTGAACCAATCTCTTTAAGTTCATTTTGAGGTTCACCACGTGAGTAATCCTGTTCGAAAAGTTTTCCGTCACGAGCGATCTGGACTTTGAGTTTTTCAGATAAAGCATTTACTACACTAATCCCCACACCATGCAGACCTCCAGAAACTTTGTAGGTATTATTATTGAATTTACCGCCTGCGTGCAGTTTAGTCATTACAACCTGTACAGCTGGAATGCCAAGGCTTTCATGCATATCGACAGGGATGCCTCTTCCATCATCGATTACAGATACACTACCATCAGTGTGGATCGTAACTTGAATCTTTGTGCAAAATCCACCTAGTGCTTCATCGACGCTGTTGTCTACAACCTCATATATGAGATGATGAAGCCCTCTTAGACCAACATCACCAATATACATCGATGGTCTTTTTCGTACAGCATCAAGACCCTGTAAAACTTGAATTTTATCTGCTCTGTAGTCGTCTTCCATTCTCTAAATCACGTCCATTTTATAGTATAATTTTTTGCAAAACAAGATATTTGGTTCTTCCCTCAAAATATAACGTTTACCGAGGAAAAGGAGGGTGTTTCCATTTATAAATATTTCTGTTTGCATGTGAGTTTTCATGTGATATTCAGACTAACTGGCGTGCTTTAAGGTGACCATATAGAATTCGGGTGGCTTCTTGGTTTCCCTCTGGTGTATAATGATCGTCAACTTTGTAATAGTATTGGCCGGAACCCATCTCAGGAAGCACGTCAATATAAGGAAGATTGTTTTTGTTTGCCCATACAATTATTGAATCCTGTATTGATCTATTAGTTGGTCCTTCCTCATCAAAGCCCAGTCTCTTCAACTCATTGAAATCTGTTGTGTTAAGTTGGTATCTGGATGGATTTATCATAAGGATAATTGGTACATCCAATGATCTGAGCCGCAATAAGGAATTTAGGGTGCTCTTTTCGACAAGTGATGCCATATGATCATAGTATTTTTGATTGTCTCCCAAAAGCGCTCTTTTATATATGAAAGGGTTAGCAAGACCCTGACACATTAGGTCCCTATAATATGGGTCAAGGTCTGGACCTTCGAGGAATGGATATGGGCAACCCTTATTGAGCATTCCTGGAATTTTGAGTAAAGCCATGTTTGACATCGATCTTCTCAGGAGCTCAAGATTTGTATCTATATCATTATCGACATAGATTGAGACTATAATGAAATCAGGATTGTAATGCTTTAATTTTAGTCCGTTTTTAACGAAATCGGTTGGGCCGGTTGCAGGTTCTCCTAGATTATAAATTTCGCATGGTTTGCCCTCAGCAAGGCATGCTTTCTCTATCAATTTATCCATTGTATTATTCTGGTCGACACCAACACCAAATGCAAAAGAATCGCCTAATAGGAATCCTCGTGTCATGGTCTTCAGTTCTGAGAAGTTGTCATCCCTGAAATGATCTGAATTCAGATGCACTGAATAATTGTACTCATAATTGACCACATCATAATCCAAGGGATGAGGCCGCAGCAATCCTACTGCAAATTCGAACATGAACAGGCAAGCAATCACGGTTGCTGAAAGTAAAATATAATTTCCTATGTTTTTCTTAAGGTGATTTGTCACATTTTTCCTGAATCTCAGTGCAATCAGGATCAGGATGAAGAAGAATATTGAAACCGCCCAAAGCATTGTGTTAAGTTGCGGTAGGCTGATGTCTTCATAATAGCTGAAGATTATTCCAAGAATAAATGGATTTACTAGCACTGCAAGAAATAATAAGGCAGATATCAAGAGATTAAATAGCACATTTTTTTTCATGATATCATTGGGAACAGTCCTACTATTTATAGTTAATTTTATAAATAAATGTACATAACCTCCAAACACGCAGGTTTTTGATAACAATTGCCTGTAAAAAAGTGTCGGTAGTCGTAACAACCTTTTATGTTGCCTACGGCAAACAAAAGCTTGAGCAAAATACATTCAAGCAGGACATAAAGTCCAGCGGAATATGCGTCGGTAGTCTAATGGCTAGGATAGAGGCCTTCCATCTGCGGAATCAAAGATTCTTGCAAGGAGAGAGCCTTTGATCCGGGTTCAAATCCCGGCCGACGCATATATTTTCTTATTGAGGGATTTGAACAATGAAAATCTCAGATTTTCAAGCTTGACGCAGAAATAGTGTCAAACATCTGCGGGATCAGAGATTCCTTGACCTCAGAAACAGGTTTCTAAGGAATCCCGGCTGATGCAAATATTTTATTTATTCTTTGTTTCCTAAGCTGAATTGAACAAAGTGAATATCCAGCAGACGTTAGGTGTCGTCTGCTATCAGTCGTCAGTTTAAAATAGAATTTATTAAGAACTGCTATTTACTTAATCTATGGATCTTACAAAGGACGATATCCCAAAACTGGTTTGGAAGATTGCTCTGCCTGCTATGATTGGTTTTTTTTTCAATACGATGTATAATGTGGTTGATACTTTCTATGCTGGGCAGCTGTCGACAGAAGCATTGGCTGCGCTTTCACTTTCTTTTCCGGTATTCTTTGTAATCATAGCTTTTGGTTCGGGCTTGTCTACAGGTGCTACAGCACTGATTTCACATGAGCTTGGTAGCAAACACAAGAGGAAAGCAAGGTTATATACGAGCCAGGCTGTGTTGTTCTCAATTGTATTTGGTGGTCTCCTCACATTATGTGTATTATTCCTCCCGTATGTATTCATGTTTCTTGGTGCAACAGAGAGTTATCTTGGCCTTGTAGTTGATTATATGACAATTATTTTCTACGGAGCTGTTTTGTTCCTGACTGTCAATACGCTCAATGCTCCTCTGCAGGCGTCAGGTGATACTAAGACTTTCAGGAATTTCCTTATCTTTGGTTTCTTACTTAATATTATACTTGACCCATGGTTCATGAATGGAGGGTTTGGTGTTCCTGCTATGGGGATATCAGGCATCGCACTGGCAACAATACTTATACAGGTTGCAGGTGTTGTGTACATGTGGTACAAAGCTAGCAAGACTGGGCTGCTGGTTTTTGATTTTAAACCAAGATGGAAATATATCAAAGATCTTGTGACTCAAGGTTTCCCGTCAAGTATGAGCATGATGACTGTCTCATTGGGATTTTTTATTATCACATACAATGTATCAGAGTTCGGTGCTGCAGCTATTGCAGGCTATGGAACTGGAATCAGGGTTGAACAGATAATGCTTCTGCCAACAATAGGTCTAAATATTGCTGTTCTTTCTCTTGTGGGACAGAATTATGGAGCAGGTAATATCAAGAGAATCAAGGAAGTTGCCTCACTGGCTTTGAAGTATGGATTCTATATTATGACAGTCGGTGCAGCTCTTGTCTACATATCAGCCCCTCATATGATGAAAATATTCTCACAAGATGCAGATGTGATTAATGCTGGTGTAAGTTATCTGAGAGTGGATGCATTGATATTCTGGGCTTACATGATTGTATTCATCAGTATTTCGGTGATGCAGGGTCTTAAGAAACCGATGTATGCACTTTATGTGGGTCTGGGACGACAAATTTTAGCTCCACTGATCCTCTATGGGCTGCTGGCTTCATATTTTGGCTTAAGAGGAATTTGGTGGGGTATTTTCATGATTACATGGGCATCTGCTGTAATAACATTCTTTATTTCACGGCGGATGATCGAAACCATTGAGACTTGAAATTTCTGGTTAGTCTTTTTAATCTTTGCATGAGTGTAGGAGGACGTGCGTAATGTTCAAAAAAGTACTTTATGGCTTTTTTAGGATCCACATCATAAGATACGCACAACTCATCGAATTTATTTTCTCCCTCTTTTCTCTTGCCATCGATGTATGGAACAAGTATATCCAATGATCTAGCCTTATTAAAACCATACATCATCACTTCATATATATCAACCATCCTTTCCAGCGGATTCTTGATACGTCCAAGCCTGTTTGTGTCAAGTCTCTGTGGCGCGTATCCGGAGAATTTATCTACTGCATCAGCAAGCATGAGATATTTCTGATTTGGAGTTGCATTTGAATCATATGAGCTATGTTTAGCAATGATCGATGAGATTTCAGACAGTTCTTCAGTATCAAAACCATTGTTTGCAAGCAATAGTCCGACTAGCTCTGCTGAGTATTTTGGATGATTAGCATTCGCTTCTGATCTCCATTCTCCATCGCTCCCATGCCAACCGATAGGTTTTTGCCTGAACCTCCCAATGTCATGATGCATTGCTGCTGCAAAAAGGATATCATCTAGAACATGCCCTTCTTGTTCAATATGGGTTGATATCTCTTGAAGATTCTCATATACTCTGCACTGATGGTCAAATGTTGACTTTAGAAATCTCATCTCATTTTCAAATTCCTGTGGGTAATGAGCAAGGGATGTTCCTGTTGAGATGATCGCTGCTGTAAAATATGCTGCTGACTTCTGCATCGCAAGCATTACTCTTTCGCTTGGGACTTCCATAGAATCATAACGTTGCTGTATGTAGGTGCGGTCAATCATCTATATCATCTATATTTTGAATTATATTGAAATATATATTTTTTTCTACTGATAGGTAAAGTCAACTTAAGTGGGTTAAATGGTTCTTCTTTGTAAAAAGCAAAATTTATGTCCAAATTTATCGACGTAAAAACACAACGATGAATCTTTTTGCAAGGAAGAATTTACTGTAAATAGAGTAATTTACAGTCCCAAAATCTGCTTTGCATATATTTGTTACCCAAACCCACGTTAGTTGACTTTACCCTACTGATGAATGGCACTGTTATTCTAAAATTGGTTCTTGTGTTAATATATTGGGATATTTGAAATCTCTCTGCGCAAATTATTTAAGTCGGTATCTCTGACTATTGTCAATGAAGGGGTTTTTAAGAGATTTGTTTAGTAAAAATGATTCTATACTTGGTCATAGTATCATAATTTTCATTGGTTTTGCAGTAGGTAGTGTTCTTAATTATCTCTATCAGATTATTGTTGTACGATCGCTAAATCCAGCCGAGTACAGTATTTTCAGCTCTCTTTATGCGCTGGTGTTTATTATCCTATACGGCGGGTACGTAATTGAAGTTGTTGCGACTAAATATACTTCCTCATATTATGCAAAGAGAGATTATCAAGGGATAAAAGGCTTATTGCAACTCTTAAACGGAGCGGTTTTAAAATATGGCATGATTGCGCTTGTTGTTTTTGTTATGTGTTCTGGCATTATATCAGACTATCTGAAGATTGATTCGCTTTTCCTGATATTTCTTGTTGGTATTTGGGGATTTTCTTCAACTTTCATGCCTATTTACTCTGGTATCTTATCAGGATTGCAACGCTTTCTCTTTATGGTTTCGGGAGGGGTGTCGATTGCAGTCACTAAAGTTATTCTTCTGCTCGCTTTCATTTATTTTGGCCTGAACATGACAGGACCATTTTATGCACTTATCATATCACAAGCAGTCATTTCAATCATATACTATTTCAAGATCAAATCTGAACTCCCACATCGTTCAAGAAAGATCAATAAGATCAGCATCGCAAAGAATCTTCCTTATTTTACTATTGCTGCTGTTGTGCCAACTGTTCTAATAAACATTGATGTGATACTCGTCAAGCATTTCTTCGATGCTTCGTCTGCCGGGATGTACGGAGCTGCTTCTCTTCTTGCAAAGATGATCTTCTTTGCATCATGGCCTTTTATCGTTGTCATTCTTCCAAAAGCCACTAAGAGGCATACGGAAAAACAGAATACACGTGAACTCCTAAAGAGTGCCATGCTGTACACAATAGTGATCGGTGGTTGTGGTATAGGAGCTTATTATCTCTTCCCTGACCTAATCATTAGCACATTATTCGGCAGTCAGTACCTGATTTCCGGATTGATAGGTAAATTTGGGATTGCAATCCTTATTCTCTGCCTAGTACAGGTTCTTGCCAACTATAATCTTGCAAAGAATAAGTTTGGTTTTTCATATATACTTGCTGCATTTGGTGTGATTGAAGTGGTGCTGATAATGCTTTTCCACAGTAGCCTTGATCAGGTTGTAAACATACTTATAATAACTTTCAGCGCTCTTTTTGTTTCTCTTGCAGCATTCTCATATTTCCAAAGGGAAAGATCACTTTAAGCGCCCGGAGAGTCCATCTGATATGCCTTTGAAAGTTCCTTTCATCACTTCAAAATCATTCTTGCGGATAGCTGCCGATAGGTTGTAGAAGAAGTGGAGGGGCAGTTCATAAAAGTATAATATGATATTACTCAGGGGATCGTAATGTCTCCGGCCAACAGTGATCCTGTTGCGAAAGCAATGATACCCAAGGGAATATGTGAATTTTTTAAGTGTTACAGCATCCTTGTGATGGGCGACTGCTTTGTGTTGGAAAAGTATCTCATAACCTTTCTTTTTGACTTTGTAACTAAAATCATCATCGTCATAATAACAGAAGAATTTTTTATCAAATCCTCCTGCTTCCATAAATGCCTGCTTACGGACCATGTAGCAGCATCCATTTGCGATATCCATACGAACGGGCTTTTTGGGAAGCCTGACCTGCTTAGGGGTCAGGTTATATCCGATTGTACGGTTTTTATATCTGAGATCAACGAAACGTGTGCAGACCGATGAGAATATCCTGTCTGATCCATAAAAATAATTAAGTCCTCCGATAATACCGGCTTTTGGGTATTTTTCCATAGTGTCGACCATTTCCCTTAGCCAACTCTTGGATATGATCACATCATTGCTGACAAATCCCACCAGATCAGTCTCTGCACTGCGTATGGCAAAATCCGTACCACCAGATACACCTTTGTTCTTTTCTGCGACTTTAATAATGGCTTTTGGAAAGTGTTTCTTAACAAATTTAACAGAATTGTCAGTACTTGCATTATCTGCAAAATAAACCCTATAATCTTCATAATCCTGGTCAAATACTGCCTTAAGGCATTCGCCGATTATTTTCTCTCCGTTGTAATTCAGAATAACTATTGATACTGATACCATTTTTGGGATATATCTATCATTGCTTACCGATGAATTTGAAGACAGCGTTTCTGTCATATGTTCCGATATATTTGAGATCTGGATTTTTTTTTGCTTCCTGTACTACTTTATATGGTCCGCCATCTCGCAGGAAATACTGCCAGTCAGGGCTTGCAAATATCTTTGCGTTATGGAATATTAAATAACCTGAGTTTATTTTTGGCATCATTGCCAGATAATCTCTCCGACATCCCATGTACGTGTGGTTCCCATCTATAAATACGACTGAATTATTGAGCTTTGGAAGTCCTTTTATCATCTCAACACTATCACCTTTCTTGAGCTTAAAATTTTTATGACCTAGCTTGATCAGTTCTTGCTCAAGTCTTTTGCAACTCATTGTGCCACTGATATGTGTGTTGTTCTTTTTGTCAACTTTGAAATCCTCAAAGAGGTCAATACCTGTAGCATCTAGCTCTAGTGATCGTTTCTGAGCGAAATCTAGAACTTTCCTAAATGTGCCACCCATCCATGTGCCTATCTCAACATAGGTTACTTTTTTTTCGCTTAATTTGTCAATAAATCGGAGTATCGCATTGATTTCCGGTTTTGTCAAGTCTGATTCAAATATAATTTTAATCCCTCCTAATGAAGTCAAGCATTCCCCTTAAGTTTGTGCTGTTCCGTTCTATATTGACCGCTATTGCAGATTTGTAGGGGTTTGAAGTGGTGTAATCATTGATCAAGACTCTGCTACAGTGGGGCAGATCCATTATTATACTATGGTACTTGATACCATTCTTCTTAAACTGTTCTTCTGTAACGTCTTTGTATTTTGATTTCCTTGATGTTGTAAGCACAACCGTAACAAAACCAGAATCATATAACTCATTGATTATCTTCACATTTTCGGCTATTGCTTCTGTTGTTCCCCATTTTGGTTCAAAGTGTTCTCCACTATTTATTACGAGAACTCCATCTATGTCGATAAAGAGTGTTGCGTACTTTGATTTGTAACGCATCCAGTCGTCGACCGTACCCCAGTCGAGATATCCTCCAGATTCTTCGATAAAGAACAATTTCTGATCAAGGATCATCTTATAGATGATGTGTGAGACAAAAAGATTATCGTTTTCTGCTAGTGATTCATAGCATTGTATGAATTCACCAAGATTGGCAAAATAATAAGCGCCACAGCAGAATAGATTTCCTATGACTTTTTTTTCTACAATATTGGATACTGTGTTGTTTTCACCTACTCTGATATAGCTTTTGTTGCCTGCATTCACTAAATCCATCTTATGGAGGTCTCCAACTACAACGAAGTTATTCTCAAAATCATTGCTGTATTCAACTTTGAAATAATTATCACAGTCTTTCAGAAGGATGCCTTCTTCAGAGCGCGCCTCGTCTAACATACCTGCATTTTTAAGGCCTTCGTAGACTGTCTCAGGTTGATTTCTAGTTTCATCTTCGAGAAGTGTCATGATTATCTTTGATTTATCTATCCCAAATTCTTCGGATATCTCCCTGATCATCTCTTCTGAGAAGTGATATTCATCCTCAAAAGCTTTGAGACTAATAATAACGATGCTCTCAAACTGCTGTGGGTTGAGTCCACGAATTGCTTCAGTTATCATAAGACTGCCATTAGGATGCGTTAACATCCATTTTGGCCTCATTCCAGGAAACCTGCTGGATTTGCCTGCTATTGGTAGTATAAGATTGACTTTTTTCACTTTAACACCCCAAAATATAATGCATTATCATAAGATCAAAATGTGATCATATGATGATCATTGTAATCCCAAGCGGGATTTCATTCATTAAATTTGTGATCTGTATTTGTAATCTGTACTGTAATCTGTATTAATATATATTTCTCAACTATTGATAATTTCTTTTGCTACTGCTTCATAAATTTTTTCATCCTTTATATACGGAACTATTCTAAGCAATGTTGTCATATAAAATATGCTTGAAATGCGGGAATCTATCTTAAATTCGGTCATAATTGACTGAAGTGATGCATCAAGCTTCTTCTTGAGATATCCATATCCGATTTTTACTTTTGCAATATCTGTGCCATTGTGATTCATCAACAGGCTCCATCTCAGGTTGATTTCCTGCATTATCTTTGCGACATCCTGCAATGGTGTTTCAATATAGCTATCAAGAAAGTCTATAAGGACAATCTTATTTGTAAAAATCATATTTGAAAAGGTGAGGTCACCATGACAGTGTCCAAGTGGGATGTTTTGTCCTGCAAATTTTGATGAAATTTCTATCAATCTGTCGATTATTTTGATCATTTCTTTACTGTACGCTTCATGATTGGTGAATTTTAATTTATTAGTATTCTCTAAGCTTGTATTGATTGTTTTTCGGATAGATTTGAGTTTGTGTTGTAGCTTATCCACTTCAAATAATCCAGCTTTTGAGTTTTTTATTTCCCATCTGATAAATCTGCTGATATAATCAACTAATATGTCCATATAGTATATATCACCAAGTTCGATAACATTCAAAATGGAATTACCATTGTAATATTTCATGAGAAAACTGAATGATTCATCTTCATTTCGGCTGATGATTTCAGGGATTTCAAAGAATACACTAATTGTTGGGTCTTCTTGCATAAGACCAGAATACATTTCCTGCTTATGACATTGTCTCTTAAGACGATCCGCATCTTTTGGTTTAGATGATTTCTCAACAAAATAACCATTCTTCTTCTTTTGAAGGAAGAGTGAGAAATTCGAATGTCCGTTGATACGGATTTTATCCTTTGTAAGCGCATACATACGTATCATAGGAATCGTGTTTGGTTATTAAATCTTACGAGTAAATTTTCAGAACAGTAGTAATATTTGGTTCATTATCTCCTTTTGATGCAAAAAGCTTATTAAGAATTCATTAATTGATGTCTGCGGAGGTAATTTATATGGCATTTGATAAGAGTTTAGATAAGGAGTTATTCAGTGAATCAAAAGAGTTTGAAGTTACAAAACTCACTGTGAGCGTACACTCGTATAACGAAGGAACACCTAAGGTACAGGTTTCAAGAGAAAACAGAAATATGGATTCAGGCGACTTCAAGTGGTCAAAACTTGGACGGATGACCAAGGAAGAGGCTGAAGCTGTAATTCCTTTGTTGACCAAGGCTCTTGATAGTATGTAGATGAAAGCAAAGAAAGAGATAAAGGATTTATATGATTCTTACTCTGACTTCTACGGTGAAGTCTACAAGTCAAAGGCAGGCAGGTTTTTCATGAAGCAAAAACTGAAATGCCTTCATTCTTTTTCTAAATTTTCCAAAGAGCACAAGGTCCTTGAGATTGGGTGTGCTGATGGATGTTATACACAACATTTCAGGGATTTTAATATTACAGCTGTCGATCTTTCTCCTAAGAATATTGATGTTGCTAAGAAGAAGTATATTGATGCGGACATGCAAAAAGACAGAGCTGCCCGGATAATATTTAAAGTGGGGGATGTCGAAGGACTTGTGTTTAAGGATAATAGTTTTGACCGAGTTTTTTCTTTCTCAACTCTCAGGTATCTTGACAGCTTAAAGAAAGCTCTCTCTGAGATATATCGTGTGACAAGACCTGGAGGAGAGGTTATTTTGGATTTTCCTAATAAATATAATCCCTGGTTTGGTTGCATCAAACCTTTGTTGACTGGTCAGACGCATATCCATGACCACCATTATTCTGTTGGACAGATAGTCAGATATATGAAGAAAGCAGGTTTTAGGAATGTTAAAGTGGATACGATCCTCTTCATGCCAAAAAATGTTAAGGATAAATGGTTTTGGTTGTTTAAAATATTTGATGACATCCTGTCAATTTGGCCGTTTCGTAAGCTTGGAGCCATTATTATGGTTAAGGGCATTAAGCAAATGGGATGAAATTGTCGCAAACTAAATCTAAAAAAATACCGGTATGCGTCACAGTGGATATTGACCCTGATGATGAGATCGAGAGGTCTGTTGATATCACTCTCAAGTTATTTAAAGAGCTAGGTGTGAGTGCCACGTTTTTTGCAGCTGCAGAATATGTAAATCAGAAAATTGTCAGGAAAATTCTTGATAGTGGACATGAAGTTGGGTGCCATGGGTTAAAACATGATGATTTTGAAAATTTTGACAAGCTTGGTTATCTGGATCAAAAACGCATTATTTCAGATGCTACAACGAAGCTGAGAGGTTATGTTGAAAGTAAAAATGTACTTAAAGATCATAAAAAAAATCTGTGCAATAGTAAACTGATCGGTTTTAGGGGACCGAGAGTCAAGATTAACAAGCATACCGTCCGTGTACTTAAAGAGTTGGGTTACAAATATGATAGTTCAGTATGTTCTCAAAGAATGGATGTGTTTTCTTCAAATCTTATCAATCTGGGGTGGCTTTTTGCACCAAGAAGACCTTATATGATGGGTAGTTCCAGTCCGTTCAAGAAAGGAAAATCAGGTATTATTGAATTCCCTGTGAGTGCATTTGTTTTGCCGTTCATATCTACGACAATGAGGTTGTTTGGTTGCGGATTTATGAAGGTTTTCTTATGGTTTTTAGCTCTTGAATCAAAGATATCCAAGAAACCAATTGTCTATTTGATGCATACAAAGGATTTTACGTGCAAGAAGATACCATTTAATTGGGATATGATTATTCCATCGAGAAAGTGGATCACTCATGGTTTTCCGCTAAGGTTTTGGTTGATTAGTAGTTCTAATCCAAAGAATATCAAAGATAATCGTAATCTGATTAAATATATGGGTAAGTTGGGTTCATTCAGACTTGTTTCGTCTCTATCAAAAAATAGTGAGCAATGAGCAGCAAGTACTGCCTATAAATGAACTTAGATTGAAAACATTTATAAATAAACAGTAATTCACACACATTAATTGTCATTAAGAGGTTATAAAAATGTTAGAAAATTTACTCAAGGGAGATGTAAGGATTGACGGGGAAGGTAGAGATGCTACTATTCAATTCCAAACAGAACCGAGGGACGTATGTATATCTGATAGATTATCTGGTCTAAATCAATATCTAAATATGTCAAAAGGATTAGACGGATTTGAATACAATTTAATTAATGAATTTTTAGAAGAAAAAGCTAAGAATTATTCTTCAGGAGCTACTAGTTACCAAGAAGAATGTCTTTCAAAAATTGAAGTAAATAGAGAAATTTTAAGTGGATTTGCAACAGATAATAACCAGATGCCAGAGGAAATAATGGATATTGCCACAGGAAAGATTAAGGGTCTATATAAATGGGATAAAAGAATTGAGGCTGTTTCTTCGTATGTTAGTAATAATGAATTATCAGAGGGAGTTAAGAATTATGTGCTACATTTCACATCAAAAAGATTAAAGCGTCATAGTAGACGGAACGAGATTCTTGATGGGATGGTAAATGCACTTGATATTGACATTTTGTATCTAGCGGATTCCGTGCAGGATGGAAAATTTAACCTTCACGAATACATGAAACATGAAAGCCCAATGAATCTAAACAGCACAGCCGAAACAGAAGTGAAACCCCAATACAATGAAGTAGAAACATCTGCTAGTGAAACTTCTGGTAACTTTTTGGGTCCAGAACAAAATGTAAAACAAGATTTTCGTTTACCAGAACAAGAAGTAATGCCAAGTTATGAATCACTAATGATAAATCAATATAAATCATCTATGGACTCTGCAGATGGAAGAAGAGTCAACAGAATTATGTCAAGCTTTGATAGTTTTCGAAAAGAACTTCCTCTCTTTAAGAGAATCAAGGCAAGATTTTTCAAAAAAAGACTAATGAATAGTTACAATACCTTAAAACAAGTTTCAGGAACTCATTACGATCTGATGAGCGAAGCCAGTTCGTTACATAGTGAAGGCTTCCCAGTCCCGAAATCTCTATTTGAAGGATATCGTCCTTCTATAATGAAGCGTCTGAAAAATGGTATTAGGAGCGAAAAGAATAACATCATGAGGGAAATTGCAGATATATACGGACTTTTTAATTATGTAGGGGCACAGAAAATGAGGATGAAATACAGTCAATAATTATTCATGATCCTAGATTCATCGTTGTGTTTTTACGTCGATAAATTTGGACATAAATTTTGCTTTTTACAAAGAAGAACCTTTTAACCCACTTAAGTTGACTTTACCTTTCTATAGGAAAACTTATATACAATAATGACAAGAATAGTCACATGCAGAGACAGACGACAAAAAAGTGGATAGAAAAAAAGAGCGATATTGAAGATTCAGTTGATAAATATGTTCTCATTGTTTGTGCTCATTCTGATGATCAGGTTTTCGGACCAGGTGGTACGATTGCTAAATATTCTAAGGAAGGGATAAGAGTCAAGACGATTATTTTTTCTTATGGCGAGATGAGTCATTTCTGGCTTAAACCACGTATCAGTATTGAGATGCGAGTAAAAGAAGCTGTTGAGGCTGACAAGATGCTGGGTGGTGATGGTGTCAATTTCCTTGGACTTACTGAGGGAAAATTCAAGGAAGAGTTCAAGCAGAAAAATATTGGCAGGGCAATCACTAGTTTTATTGCTGAATATAAGCCTATAAGAATACTGACTCATTCTCCTACGGACCTGCATCCAGACCATAAAGATGTATATGAGCTGGTAAATGGGATCACTCAGAAATGTCACTATGATGGTAAACTTTACACATTTAATGTGTGGGACAATATGCTCAATTTCGGTAAAACTGATTATCCTAAGATGTATGTGGATATAACAAATACATTTGACAAAAAACTTAAGGCCCTTAAGATATTCAAATCGCAGTGGATGGCTCTGCTCGCACTTACGTGGAGTGTCTATCTGAAAGCGTTCATTAATGGTATTAATTGTGACAAAAAATATGCGGAGGTCTTTTATCTGATAAAATGAAAATATTATATGCCTGCAATTCAATCGGTCTTGGTCATGCCACTAGGAGCATGCCTTTAATCGAATCTCTTATAGAAAAGAAACATGAGGTTCACATTCTGAGCCATTTTAGAAGTCTGGCTTATCTCAAAGACTATTTTAAGAAGAATGTTAAGAAGTACTATGATGTGCCGGATTATTCAATTGAGAAAATATTCAACAAGGAAAAATTCAGTGTTTTAAACATGATGATCAAGACTCCAACTTTGATTACTGATTTCAAGCGTGAGCATAAGGAGTTCCTCAAGATCCACAGAGAGGAAAATTTTGATCGTGTGGTTACTGATAGTAGATATGGTATTTATGGTCCAGGTGCAGATTGTTTCCTGTTCGCTCATCATATTAAGTTTAGTCTGGAATTCAGTCCGTATATAACTGAGAGATTTACCGAAGGCTTCTACTACACAATGCAGAACAGGTTCAAGAACATACTCATCCCTGACTTTGAGGAAGATGGGGGAGTAGGCGGAGGACTTTGTCATGATTTCAGATATCTCAGCAAGGAGAAAGTTAAGTATCTGGGAATCACGTCTATGATTCGTAAGGAGAAAGTCAAGGAGGATATCGATTATTTCATATCAATATCAGGACCTGAACCTCAGAGAACAATATTCGAGAATAAGATTATGAAGGGAGTTCACAGGCTTAAAGGTAAGGTTGTAATCACTTTGGGTAAACCAGAAATTACTGAAGTCAAGCGAAGGGGTAATCTGACGATTTATGGCTGCTTTGACCGTAAAAAGCAGCAAGAGCATATGAATAGGGCCAAGATGGTCATTTCGCGCTCAGGCTACACAACCCTTATGGAGCTTGCAGAACTTGGAAAAAATGCACTATTAGTACCGACAAAGGGGCAGCCAGAGCAGGAATATTTAAGTAAATATCTCATGGAAAAGGGAATTTGGTACTCTGTTGATCAGGATCATCTGGATATCCCTGTTGATGTTGAGAAAGCTAAGCATTACAAAGGCTACAAAAAGCCTTACAGCACAAAGGAATCTGTCAAGAGGTTCCTAAAGATAGTTTTATGATAATGCAGCAGATATAATAGTAAATATAATATGAGAACTAAAAAAATACTCATAGCTTCGGATGCATTCCTGCCAAGATGGGATGGGATTGCAAGATATCTTGATGAAGTAATAAAAGGTCTGTGGAAAGATTATGATATTACTGTCATCGCTCCTCAATTTCCAAATTATAAGAATTATGTGGACAATGAGACCAGATTTCGAATTATTCGTGTTCCTACTTTTAATTTCACTTTAGGGGATTATTATCCACCAAAATTTGCGGGTAAGACCGTATATAAAGAAGTCAAAAGAGCAGATATGATATGGACGCATGCTGTCATGCCTATAGGAATAGCTGCAATCATGAGTGCGAGCATTCTGGGGAGACCCTGTATTTCAACTATCCACAGTATTGAGTGGGAGCTTGCCAGACGAGCCTTAAAAGAAAAAGGATTCATTACACATATGTCTGTTGTTATCTCTAAGCTGATCGGGATGTTCTTCTATAACAGGTGTGATATGCTGATGGTATCATCCCAGAATGTTGCTGATCTTCTATCATGGAATAGGATTAACAGCCCAAAGAGGATTATCAAGCTCGCTACGGACACTGAAAAATTCAGACCAGCACTCGATAAGGCCAGTGCTAAGATAAATGTTGGTCTTAAAGCCAAGGAGTTTATCATTGGATATTGTGGAAGGCTTGGCAGAGAGAAAGATCTTGGGACACTTTATAGGGCATTTATTCGCTTCACTAGGAAACATGATGCTAAATTGTTGGTCGTTGGTGATGGGATTGAACTTTACAAGAAAATGTTTTCCAGAAACAAGAATGTGATTATGGCGGGTGCACAAGATAATGTTGTTCCTTATCTTCAAGCAATGGATATATATGTACTGCCTTCATTGACTGAAACTACTTCTCTGTCGACACTTGAGGCTATGTCAACCGGAATACCGGTGATCGCCACTCAGGTTGGTTCGGTCAAACAGTATATCAGGAATAGTGTAAATGGTATGTTTTTTACGAGACAGGATCATTTCTCACTGTATAAGAAAATATGCTACCTTCATGAGAACCCAAAAGTAAGAGATATGCTCGGTCAGAATGCCAGGGAGACTGTTAAATCACATTATTCATGGAATTCAACAATCAAGTCAATAAAGAAAGTTCTTGAGCTGTTCTAAAAAAAACCGCCTGTTGAAGATAATCCTATCAGTGCAATAAAACAAGCTCCACCTATCAATAACGGAATAAGATATGATGAGAATATCCCTATCCCAATATACATTCGCTTCATAGGAAATGATATTATCCCAACTAATATTGGGATGATTGCATCAACCAAGAGAAAAAACATCAGCAAATATTGATCAATATCATAATTAATTGAAATAAGAATAGCAAGACCATACATAAGTACTAAAAATATAATCACGCCGAAGAACCCAATTAAGAAGTCTACTATTTTCTTGGCTGTTGTGTCATAGTATTCATTCATTTAATCTTTAATTTCTTTTGTTCGTATATATATTTTGTGTTAATGAAAAGCAGTGCTCCAATTGATATATATTGGAAAAGTGTCAATCCAAAATAATGAGGATTATCTCTGATGAATTCTTCGAGGAATCTGAATACAAAATATGAGTTCATCAGAATAAAAAATAGTTGTCCGGGCTTTGCTGTTTTTCTTTTGTACATTAAGAATACAAATAGTCCAAGCATAAATACAGCTTCGTATATTTGTGTGGGATGGCGTAGTATTCCATCGCCAAAATCAACCCCTAATGGAAGCGTGGTCTCAATTCCATAACAGCAGCCCATCAAGAAACATCCGATTCGTCCGATTGCTATCCCAATTGCAATGGCTGGTGCAAACAAATTTCCTTTTTTCTTTTTAATCTTAAGATATTTTTTAACGATGATAACTGCTAGTGTACCTCCAACAAGTCCACCAGTTATTGTACGACCAGATATTATTGGTGTAATGTCGGGTAGACTATCCATTATTAATTGATAGTTTATGACCCATATTGGGATTTTTGCACCTAATGTTCCTCCAAAGAGTGCTGCGAGAAGTACAAGAAATGATTTTTCACTGAGCTCTTTTTGTTCTGCTGATAGGAAATAATAGACCAGTAATCCTATTATTAGAGCAAGAAGAACAAAAAAAGAATACGAGCTAATATCAGATGATCCGATAGAAAACAGCACTGGTTTTATACCCCAATTTTCTGGATGAGTATGAAAGTCAATCATTTTTAGAAGATGGTCTTTTGGTGGATGTTATGTTACAACATCCATTTTTCATGCACGTGAAGACTTTCTCTGCTGGGCAATATCCTAATGCACTGATTGTCTTTGTTACAGCAAAGAAAAATACAACTGCCCAAGCGATTCTGATGTCAAATGATGGTATGATCTGTTTCATATACAAAAGAGCTACGCAGATTCCGCTGAATATGCTCCCAAGTGAATGTGCAAATCTCATTGCTGACTCATCTAGTTCCACTTTCTTTGATTTAATTATTTTATCCATTGTTGAAGAGTATAAATAAATCAATGGTGCCCTTCTGATTTTTAGGATTGCAGATAAAAGGAGAAGCATGAAGGCTAATATCACTAATTCTTTTATTTTTAATATGAAAGATATCCAGATGATTAATGTAATTGTGATTTTGCAGAACAAAAATGCATTTTTTGAAATTTTCATTTTGGAAAAAACATACCTACTTTTTTGGAGTATTCTTCATACTCTTTGAATCGGTCTTTGAGCAGTTTTTCTTCTTGATTTGCTCTATAATACATAAATGGGATGAATATAAAAGTGTTTGCAAGAAAGGCCGCATAATTCAGATAGGCAATACTTGCGCCATAAAACATAAGCACAAGGGAAGAATATAAAGGATGTCTTACAAAACGATACATTCCTTTCGTTACAAGCTTCTGTTGTTTGTAGATTTTGATCTGATTTGCCCAATTTTTACCTAGATTGAATCTTCCTATAATATTTAGTACACAGCCAACTGTGACCATCGTCAGGCCGATTATTGTCAATATCATGTAGTTTGGGATTGCCAGTGATCCTACTCTGAATCGGATTAAAGAATAGAAGAATAGAAAGAAAAGTATCATTGTGCCTGTCTCGACAATGCTTTTCTTTTCTTTTTGGACTTTACCTTTGGTTGATTCTGCGAAATTAATCAGTATGGATGTGAATAATGCAAACAGGCATATTCCCACAATAATATCTGAAACTATCATTTTTGATGTTGAGTTTTATATCGATGGATCATGTTATATGCTGAGAACGGTATTCTTTTTAGATCATGCGTTATCACATGGACACATTCTTTTTGCATGGATTTTATATCAAAATTGTATGGGTCGACAAATGAGGTGATGCTTATCCTAAATGTGTTTTCATTGATATATTTAATTTTTTCATTTCTGGATTTCAATGCGAAATTTAATGGTAATCTTATCTTCTTAATGTAATCCATGCATTTGCATGTTTTTTTCATGATTTTCTCAGCGTCAAATGCAAATGTATTATCGATTAATGGCAGATACTCTTTGATACCCTTGGTAACGGGGTTGAATTTATCTTTGTTTCTGACTAAATAGCATATAGCAACTCTTTCTACGTTGCATGGTAATGGGACAATATCTCCCTTTGTTAATACATCCGTCTGGTCTACAATCTTTTGTATTGTTCCTGAAAGTGTTATCCGGTCGATTGATCCTGTTTCTGTGGATTTCTCAATATTATTGTTTCTTCCAAATAAAGCAACTGGCTGGAAGTTTATACCCCTAATGTTGGGCTGCTCGATTCCATAGTCGATGATTTTGCCTAATTGGTCATCATTTATTCCTTTTTCTATTGTTGTGACTAATGTTGTTGGAATATTGAATTTTGCAAGGTTTTCAAGGGCTTTTTGTTTAATTCCTGTCAGATCTTTTCCTCTGAAATGTTGATATACCTTCTTGTCGAATCCATCAAATTGAAGATATACTTCGAATTTGCCTTTGAATTGCGATAGTTGTCGAACGAAATCTAGGTCTTCTGCAATACGGATGCCATTTGTATTAAGCATGAGATACCTTATTTTCTTTGTTCTGGCAAGTCTGATTATATCAATAATCTGAGGATGTATTGCAGGTTCTCCACCGCTAAGTTGTACAATTTCTGCTTCGCCTCCTTCTGTTTCTATGAAGAAATCAAGCATCTTAGATATTTGATCCATACTAAGGGTATGTGATGTATCTTTATCGACAAATGAATCTGCGTAACAGGTCTTACATCCAAGATTACAGTTCAATGTGACTTCGATAAGCCCTATGCATGTGTGCTGGTCGTGTTCAGGGCATAGACCACAGTCATTCGGACAACCTTTATTTATTTTAGTTTGTACAGGAGTCCCTGTACCTGGTTTATCATATTCCCTTTTTTTTAGGTGATATTCCTGATCTTCTTCAAGAATTTCATACTGCAGACCGTGTTTTTCGCAGTTTTTTTGTATGTAAACAGAATTATCTTTAAGAATGATCTTAGCCGGTACTGTTTTCATGCATTCGGGACACATGCTTGTTGTGGACTCATGAAATATGTAATCTCTATTCATAATACTAAGTGTGATCTGAATTTATTTAAAGATATACTATCTAGTCAGTATAAGTAGTCAGTATAAGAGATACTTTTTAGCTAATCTCATATCTTGAGAGACACGACTTTAGATATGTTATGTTCATCCATGCTGACGCCATACAGATTGGACGCTTCTGATATGACTCCGTCATTGTGAGAAATGATTATGTACTGCGCTTTGGCTGAATATTTTGCAATTTTCTTTGCCAGTTTTTCGCTGTTTCTCTTATCAAGTGCTGCGTCTACTTCATCTAAGACATAGAAAAATGCGGGTTCATATTCTTGGACTGCAAACAGAAATGCAAGGGCAGTCAGAGTTTTCTCTCCACCTGAAAGGCTTCTGATGTCAAGGAATTTTTTTCCAATCAGCTTGACTTTGATAAGTAGACCTCCTTCAAATGGGCTGTCAGGATTCTCAAGAACCAGATGAGCATCTCCTTTCGTAGAAAGATCCTGGAATGTTGTCATGAAGTTATCTGTGACCTCGTCTAGAGTTTTCATGAAAAGTTCTGTCTTTTTTGCTTCGATTTTATTTATCATAAGAAGGATATCACTTCTTTCATTTGCCAATATCTCCTTCTTGGACATAAGCTGTTTGTACTCAATTTCAACTGATTCATATATCTCAAGAGCTTTCTCATTTACTGCTCCTATCTGCCTTAGGAGAACTTCAAACTCAAGTATTTCCCTCTTGAGGCTCTCTCTATCCTTTTTTATGATTTTTACTCCTTCATATTGGGAGAAATCTTCCAAAAGACCAGCCATTTCCGCTTTTATACGGGCTTTTTCCAGTGAGATAGTATTCATCTTGCGTTCTACTTCACGTTGTTTCTCCTCTGTCTTGTCCAAGGTCATATCAAGTTTGTTATTGGTTTCACTGAGTTTATTTCTCTGATCAAACAGAGCCTTGAATTTTTTGTAGAACTCTTTTTCTAATACTTCTTTCTCTTTAAGTTCAATCTTGTCTTTTGATATCTTATCTTTTAGGGATTGGAGTTCCTTTTCAAAACTGGCCTTCTCTTTTTCAAGCTGTTTAAGTATTAATATGACATTTCCTTTCTCAGATTCATAGACAGATTTGGACTGCCCTTGTAGGTTTTTTAATTCTGATTCAATTCTAATTAAGCTTTCACGGATTTCAGTCTTTTTTTGCTCAAATGTGTTTAATTCTGCCAGAACTGTCGGACTCCGCATCTCTGCCACTTTGTTTTTTAGGGTGCTACGCTTTATCTTGTGCTGTGCTAGTTCGCGGTTCTTGTCTGATATCTGTTTTTGGAGTTCATCAACTTCTTTTGTGGCTTCAGACAATTGCTGAGTCAGGTCGGTTTTTATCTTTTTAGATACTTCCATGTCTTCATTATCCAGATGAAGACTTTTTTCGGTCTTGATTATCTCTCCTTCAAGATTTGCCTTATTTTCTCTCAGGTTTTCAATAATGGCTTCATTGTCAGCTTTTTGCTGTTCAAGTCTTGCTATTGTGTTCTTCAGGTCCGATGCCTGTTTTTCAAGTTCATCAATGTGTTCTGTAACTTCTTTCTCTGAGAAACCCATTCCTGTGCGTTTTCTCTGTCTGTAACCGCCTTGCATTGCTCCACTCTTTTCGACCAGATCTCCATCGAGGGTTATCATCCTGCATGTTCCCACTCCTATTCTTCTTGCCACATCGATGTTTTCTACAACGAGAGTATCTGAGAATACGTATTGAAATATATTCTTAAATTTGGTCTGGAATGAGACTAAGTTAATTGCATACCCGTGCACTCCATTGGCTTTCTCATTGGATTTATCAAGATTCCTTTGCGGAGGATTGATCTTATTTAATGGTAAAAATGTGGCTATACCAAGTCTTCTATCTTTAATGAACTTGATGCATCTTGCTGCCACTGTATCGCTTTCAACAACAATGCTTTTTAGTCGTGGTCCTGCTGCTATTTCAAGAGCTAGTGAATATTTTCCTTTTACTGAGCCAAGTCCAGAGACCATTCCATGAATACCAGGTATCGTTCCTTTCTGTTTTAGAATTTCCCTGACTGCCTGGTCAGAGAGCAGGGATTCCTGAATACCTACGTTTTTAGCTTTTTCTTTAGACAATTCTTCATTGACTACGATAAGTTTTCCACGGGCTGTACCTAGTTGTGATGCTATTGAGGAATCTTCATTAAGCACTCGATTGAGTTCAAGAGTAGCTTTTTTGAATTCCTGCCTTTTATCACGAAGTGAATCGATCTCTTTCTTATGTTCTTTTTCGACTTCTTTGACTTTATCGATCTTTTCATCAAGGGAATCGAGCTGAATCTCTATCTTGTCTTTCTGACGAAGCATCTCCTGATATTTTTCCCTAATCGACTGGATTGATTTTTCCAATGCTTCGCAGTCATTGTCAATCTTTTCAATATCATTATCAACCTCTACTGCGTCGTCCATAGCATGCTTCTTTCTGAATTCTGTGATCTTTTTATCAATAAATTTTTGCTGTTCAATCTTCCTGCTTTTTTCCTGCTCAAAGGCTTTTATCTCTTTCTTTATACGTTCAACCTGCTTGTTGATATCATCCATGCTTTTTTCAAGCTGACTTTTTCTTGTGCCAATCCTACCAATCTCAGTGTGGAGAGATTCTACTCTTGCTTGATCTGTAGCTACATTAATCTTAAGCTGTTCTACCTGTTTGTGTATCTCAACCTGGTCTTTCTCGCCTTTTGATTCAATTTCATCAGAAATCCTTTTCATTTCATCCTTGTTTTCCTGGATGCTGTTTTTGATATCCTTGATCTCTTGCGAAAGTTCCTTAAATTGTTCTTCACTCTTTGATGTGGACTGACCAAAGCTCTCAAGATCTTTCTTTTTCTTTTCTATCTGTAGATTAAGATATGATGCTTTATTGGTCCGTATTTTATCTGTAAGATCTCTATATTTAAGGGCTTGATCACGCTCTTTCTTCAATTCTTTGAGGTGTGTGCTCCTCTCACGAAGAATAATATCAGCCTCACGCAGTCGCTCGTCTATCCTACCTAACTCACTCAATGATTTCTGCTTTTTTTCTTCATAAATGGATATACCTGCTATCTCTTCGATAAGCTGCCGTCTTTGAACAGGAGACATCTCAACCAGCCGAACAATATCTCCTTGCAGAATAATATTATATCCATCAGGATTAATCTTTGCATAACTCATCATTTCAAGAATCTGCTGCCTTGTACGTACCTTATTATTAATCTTATAGACTCCCTGGCCGCTATGCTTGATAATTCTGGTTATCTTGACTTCTTTTTCTTCAACGGGAAATAATTTACTTGAATTATCAAAATATATCGAAACCATTCCCTCTTTTGCTGGATTTTTGGTTTTACCGCCATTGTAGATCAGATTTGAACTTTTTTCTGCTCTGAGACCCTTTGCACCGGCTTTTCCAAGTACAAAGCATAAAGAATCCAATACATTGCTTTTACCAGAACCATTAGGGCCAAGAACACAGTTATAATTCGGGCCGAAGATAATTTCTGTTTTGCGTGCAAAAGACTTAAAGCCTGAAATCACTAATTTGTTAATCTTTGTCATTATCTACCCTATATTTTAGATGGTTATACAATTAGATGATGATATATAAATATTTTGTGTCAGGGGACAGTGTTTCTTAATCGGCAGATTAATATATGGAAGCTTTTTTTAGTTATTCTTAGAGGTGAAAATATGTTTTATTGTAAGCACTGTAAAACAAATTCTGCCGTAAAAGCTGGTTTACGGAAAAACAAAGTTGGGTT
>JAIPIC010000029.1 GCA_021734865.1 Candidatus Woesearchaeota archaeon
GGGAATGTTACGGGTGATGTAATAAAAAATTATATTTCCCAATCTCAAGGTGCTTGGAATTTTGTGCCACAAAGAAAAGTTACTTCCTTTGCTTAATTACTTGATACCTCGGACTTCAGTCCGAGGAGGTTCATTTTTTTAGATGGGTCAGTTTAATTTGTTATTGAATCCAATATAATGAATAGTTTAATTATTGATTAAAACTTCTATATACTATATTTTTGATTATTGATTAAAATATTTGATTTATCGTATTTTCTCATTTTTCGAAAAAATTTAAATAATAATTAACGTTTTTTCAGATAATAATGCGGTATCAACGAATAAATCAACCACAATTAGTTGAACTTCATGAGACTGATGCGTATTCTATAGGCGGACCTAAGCCTGGAGGCGTCTATACGGGCCTTTTTAGGGGAATGGGTGCAGATGGTCCTAATGTGAGGATTGATGTTGGATCCAATGGTGGCCTTTGTACTATTATTGAGAGCACCCACCCTCACCTGTCAGGCGATTCTAATACTATTCGGGATAAATTAATCTTTGAGAAACGAACTGGTTTTCCCATAAATGTGCTTGTGTTAGGTAGCTATGGTGGTGCCTTAAGGGCAGTAGCCACTGATTTGGAACCAGGCATGTATCGGTTGAGTGAGCCAAAATTGACTGCTGAAAAAGCTCATGCTGTTGTAAAAAGTGATAATATTTTTTGGGGTCAATGTACTTCGCGGAAGGTGGAAGCTTATGGCGATGCTAATTTTTGGAAGTCTCCTGCAGCAATTACTTATGATTCTAAAAAAAATCTTATGAGGGGTTACATCGAACCTGTTGATCTTCGGTTTCCAAGTGGCTCTGCAGATACTTGGTGTTTGCCTTTTGTTGAAGATTCATGTTTGTCTCAAACTGAACAATCTCTAACTTCTGCTTTGATTGATGGCTCAAGAGAGTATGGTTTTGTGCAATTGCTTCCTGGTGATAATATGTTGTTACGTGTAAAAGGAAATAATGGTCGTGGCACTAATTTTTATGAACCCGTCATAAATCTGGAAAAAAGTGATGATGCTTTTGATAATACTGGTAGGAAAATGGTAACAAAAGTTCTAAGTCCCGATGGCTTTGAAAGGATGGTTGGGTTTCGGTCTGGAGATATTGTTCTGGATTTACCAATTCTTCATCCATATCAAGATGCTGGTGTTGGATATATCTTTGATTGTGGTGTTTTATTTTCACAAGGTGGTTCATTTAAACCAGTTGTTGTTGAAGGTGGAGATTTGGCAGTAACAAAAGTAATAAAAAAATCTCAGATTGTTCAGACTGGGGATTTTCTATTAGCACAAAGAATAAGTGCTGATTTTTAAGATTAGGTCCCGACCTATTTGGTCAAAATAATCCATTTGAATGGGTTTTTCGTCGATAGATTATATGGTTGATTTGGAAAATTAAGTATTCAAAACCCATGTTTTTTATCAAAATGTCGCCTAATATACATTAGGCGACTCTTTTTAATGGTTATTTTATAAATAAACTTATATATTTTGGATAAATGGTCTGTATGCCCTAATATCCTCAAAATATGCTGGCTTTGAAGGCAAAATGTGGCATTCTATTTATCAAGAAATACTAATTATAATTACTATTACTCCAACTTTCGATATTTTGTCAAATGAACACTAAAATACATCAAAAATATCTTGAATGAAACTTTTAATCAAAGAGTAAAACTTAATGGGGTCATTATTTTCATAAATTTATTGAAAAAAGTAACAAGAATAATCATTTGTATTTATTACATTAAAATGATTAAAAGGGTGAAAAGTTTTATTTTCTCTTCTAATCTCTGGAATTCATTTTTCAGCAAAATCACATATTATATCCTAATTGGGCTTGTACTCACTGGATGTATAATCAGAAAACAATATGTTTATTGTAATTACAATACTTGTGATCAATAGGAGATATCTCACTTTTTCAAGGCTCGCACGATGGAACAGCCTTCTGAAGGGAATATTTTGATAAAATAATAGGCACACTATAAATAAATTAGTCCCTTCCAAGCGCTTTTATGCAATATTCTTTTGTGGTGTCTTTTAGAACACGACATATAAATGGATTATGCAGATCGTAATCATATAAGCATTCACTAAATGCTGGTTCTTCCAAATTAACGCAAACGGACATATTTTTTGTTTTGGCGGCATAGGTTTTAATGCAATTAGCATAATTTTGAGAAGTTGGATGTGTTTTCTTAACCATGCGGCAGAGTTCTGGATTGAGGGTCCTAAGGGCAACACCCTTAATACACTGATTGTATTCAGCAGGGTTCTTAATTTTCCCACATATTTTTTCATCTTCTGAATTTACAGCAACAATTTCATAACACTCTGCTAAACTTCTTTCATATTCAATACTGCCACACCAGCTTTTGTCGGTTTCGTTCTGTAATTCTGCTACATTCACAATACACAAACCTCTGGATCTATCGTTGGTACTTCTATCACAAATAGAGTAATCTAATGTTTTTTCGGCTACATAATGCACACATAAATTGTAGCTCTCAATACCCTCGCACAATTCCACATCTTTAAAGTGCTTTACTATTTGTACAATACAATCATCATAATTATCTCCTGAGAGGATATTGCATATGTCAGGTTTTTCATTCTTGATGGCAAAATGAATATAACAATATGTCATCGATGAGTCATCTATATGCAAACTGCAAACCGAAGGGTCATTGCTCCTTCTAGACAAATTATATAAAAAACGACTATAGCATTTATCCACTCTAGACGAATCATTACACAAAGTTACATTGTTGCTTAGAAAAGCATCGTCTAGGTTTTGTATATCTTCACACAATCGTTTCACCGACTCTATTGAATCATTATTGCAATTTTTACTAAAATTAATGCCTAATATGTGTTTATTATATATAGCATCTAGGCATGAGTGGGGATATCCAAGCTTTTTACATAAATCTAAATTTGGTTCTACTATCACAAATTGCCCATAACAATCGTCCTTTAAGGTCTCATTACTTATGTTTTCACAAAATCCAGTGTTGTTTAAATGAGCAGACATGCGCTTAAAACATGCGTCTTTGATATTCTCTTTTTCAATCTTATCGCAGTATTGAGCATCATTTTCTTTTGCTGCAAGGACATAATAACATTCATCCAGGTAGTTTTTCATCTTTTGATCACTACAATCAATTTGTCCATTGGTGACTAGAACGTCAAACTCAATGAAGTCTAGGATTTCCTGATTATGTTTTAATGTGTCTGGATTCAGAATTTTTGAGTTATATTCTAATGTGTTAAAACTCATATTTCCTAGGCAGCCAGTTAGAAATATGATCAGGATCGTGATGTATGCTTTCATTGGGTTCGTCATGGTAAGCGAATTATATAAATTTAACGATGGTTTTTTATTGAACTTTCTTAAGACTGGAGAATGCGAGTTTATTTATGTTAAATGCACAATATTAATGAGGTGTGCATATTGCGTTGGACACACTTTGCAATAAGATATTGCTAGTCTAAAATTTTCCGATAGATTTTTATTGGCCTATGTATCTGTAAGCTACATGCTAAAGCGGCTGGAGATCGAACTTAAATTAAGGGGCTATAGTAAGAAAACTATAAAAGAATATCTGTACCACAATAAAAACTTCATTAATTTCTTGAGAGAATCAAAAGAATCTGCTGGAATCAGTGCCGACAACATTTCAGAAGATGATGTCAAGGAATACTTGGCTTATCTTCTCTCCGAGAAAGAATACAGTTCGAGATCTGTTGGGTTGGTGTTCTCTGCTTTGAAATTTTATTATAAAGATGTGCTGAAGAAAGACATCTTTTCTGATATTAAACCACCTAAGCTTGATAGAAAATTGCCAACGGTCCTATCTAAAGTGGAAATAGTATCGATGATCGATGAGTCTAAAAATTTTAAGCATAGATTATTGATTGAGTTTTTATATTCTTCAGGTTTAAGAGTCTCAGAGTGTGTGTGTATGAAAATTGAAGATATTGACCTATCAGACAGATTAGCAAAAGTTGTTGGTGGTAAGGGCAATAAGGACAGGCATGTAATATTGTCAAATAAATTGGTGAGTGATATTCGGGAATATATTGTTGAACGTAATTCAGGATATCTTTTTGCTGCAGGTGATTCGCACCTATCGGTGAGGCAGGCACAGAGGATAGTGAAAGATGCAGCAGCTCGTGCAGGTATCAAAAAAAGGGTTTATTGTCATGCTTTGAGGAGCAGTTTTGCAACACATCTTCTCGAGACTGGGACCGATATTCGAGTAATACAAGAGCTCCTGGGGCATTCGAATCTACAAACGACGCAGATATATACGAAAGTCAGCAAGGACACGATCCGAAAAGTTAAAAGTCCTTTGGATGATTAGCCTTGTCAATTAGGCTTAAGAAGTACTGCTTTTCCTTATCCAGCCCTTCTGAATAGAATCTTTTAAACTGCCGTACAGGTAGCTCAAATACGCCTGAGAAAAGTTCAAGACTTCTTTGTTTAAACATATGATCTACAATCTGCTTTCCTGTCTGAGTGAATTGTGGTTCACAGGAACCCCCTTCGTTGTATTTCGTTAGCGATAGATCGAGTGCTGATGATGCCTGCAGAGGATTATCCTTAGGAACATTATAGAAAAATGCGAGTCTTTGTTTCATAAATTTTATCGGTGTAAGTGTCTTCTTGTAATCATTCTTAGTGTCATCCAGATAGTTTAGAAAATCCTTATACCATGAAGAAATTGAAGGTACAAATGCTCTGTCAGCATCTCTATGCTGCTTTTCTAATAGTGTTTCAAGTGGGATTCCTAAATAGGGGTCATCATGAGTCATAATGAGGTCGTCCATAACTTGAATCTCATCATCTTGAAGGTCGATTTTGCCTTCCTTCCTGAGGTCTTTAAGAATTTCCCATGCTAGTTCAGAGCCCACTATACGGTGAGCAATTCTTTTATCAACATTCTCCCAGTCAGCACCTTTTCCCTCGAGTATTTTTATAAGTGAATTCCCTATGTCATGCAACATCGCTGTTGGGATTAAGTTTCTTTCATCCAGACCTTCTGTCCTGCAAATAGCCACCATTGTGGAAGTGACAACGAAATTATGTGCGGGCCTGTACCATGAACCGTCATTGAAAGCGTAGTTCTGAAGCCTTCGGTAGATGTGCTTGTGTTGTGGTTGCAGTTTTTCAATAAGCTTCTCTTCAAAGAGAGGTATTTTTTCTCCATTGACCTGCTTCATGACTTCAATTAATTTTCGCCTTTCAATGTAATTTGTATAATCCATCGGATTTTGGAGAGTTTTCTTACTTAAAAGTGTACTGTTTAATATCCCTAAACTGTTGCCCATAAGTCAAAACTTTTAATCTTTAGCTTATAAGTTTATACATAAAAATATTAATCTTTAATTAATGATTCAATAATAAAATTAGGTGAAATATTTTAATTAATTATTACGTTAGGAATATTTTTTTATTAATAAATAATTAAAGGATGTATTTATAATAAATTACTATATATATGTGAAAAATATTCTATTGTTATCAGCTTGTAAACACTGAAAACAGATTCTAATAGATATACATCACCCTTATATGGAAAAGAGCTACCAGGTTCCCCTTATAATTTTTCTAGTCGATAGCATGCTCACAAATCCACCCAAATACTATTAAATTGTAATATGGGATGATTGTAAAAAGTACTAGTGCCAGTCTTTGGTTTTGAAACACCACATTCACTAACTAGTGTGATAATTAGAAAGCCGGTATTGATATAAATAGAAGGCTGGCCGTGAGATAAGGGCGTTAAATTATATATCACTGTACTTGATCTTACTGCAATAAAATTCTTCAAGATTTTTTGAGTAAATATATATATCCGGAGTTGTTTTTATGATTGATGGCTGATTATACTCTATATCTGTTCTTACCGATGATTCTTTTTATTGGTATTGTTACATCGTATGAGGATATAAAAACCGGAAAAATACGCAATAAATGGATTCTTGCTGGCTTGATTTATGCAATTTTCATGAATATTGGCTTGTTTGTGTATCATTCTGCGCTTGGAGATGTCAGAATTGCTTATTTTATCGAGTTATTAATTACAGGGGGGTTCAGCCTTGTCGTTGGATTTGTGCTGTGGAATGTGGGTTTATGGACTGCTGGTGATGCAAAGCTATATTTGGTATATTCATTGTTGGTTCCTTTGAGCACTTACGTTTATGGGCATATTCCTTATTTTTCCTCAACGAATATTCTGATAAATACTTTTGTACCTTTATTTGTTTATTTTACATTCCTTATTGCAGTCAGGACTAATATGAAGGAGAAACTACATTATTTCCTGAAGTCTTTGGATTTCAAGCAAATAGGCACACTTGGATTGTTTTTCTTTGGGTTTATGTGGGTTTCGAAACTTTTATTTCAATGGATAGGGATAAATATGGACTTTTTTACTTCAGTTTTTATATTCTTCATACTCATTGTATCTGTTGAGAAATTCCTATCGATAGGAACGATATATATTGGCATTGGCCTTGCTGTTCTTAGAATCATATTTGATAAGAATGCCCTAAGTGCATCGAGTCTGCAATTGTTGTTAATTACACTTGGGTTATTTATTATTGTCAGGTTTTTCATACTTTCACTGGGTTATGCTGTATTGACTCGACAGACAGATATTGGTCTTTTGAAGCCAGGCATGGTTCCAGCTGAACGAGTTTATAGAGATTCTAAAGGAAACTTCAAAAAAGAATCCATGTTGCAGTTCACTTTAATGGGTTATATGAAAAAAAAGAAGAAAAGATATCTATTCGAAGCTGATGCCAAAGGTCTGAGTGTTGCAGATGTGAATAGATTAAAAAAGCTTGAGAAGTCTTTGGGTTTTGAACATCTCAGGGTGCATCAAACTGTGTCATTTGCACCCTATTTGTTTGGAGGCGTGCTTTTGACTATCATGTTTCACGGGAATATGATTATAAGTTTACTTACTTAATATACTGATATGTGGATGCTAAATATTCTTTTACACTTAAGATAAAGATATTCCTGTCATTGTATTTATCAGGCAATATGCTTTAGAATACTAGAATATATTTTATTGAAGATAAACTATTTTATTGAAGATAAATGCCTTAATCCACATTAAATTTTTATACATAATTTATATTTATCATTATATGGATCACTCTGTTGAAGAACTTAGACAATACATACTTGATGAAGGGATAAGATTTAATGAAGGTATTAACACTGATGGAAGCCCTAAACAATGGTTAATCGATTCCAGAAAAATACTGCTTGACCCTAAAGGAGCTAGACTTATATCTAAAGAATTTTATGAGAAGTTGAGAAGATTTGAGAGTAAATATGTTGCTGGCCTAACGATGGCTGGAACTCTTTTGGTTTCTCATTTGATTTCTATTAGTTCAAGAAAAGAAAAGCGTATTGATGGTCTTCTTCTAAGATATAAGAACAAGGAATTGGGTCTCCAGAAGCAGATAGAGGGGTATTATGAACCTGGATCGTCAGTAGTTATAGTTGATGATATTATCAGAGAAAATGGGCTGATTTTTAAAGCAATTGAAATATCGGAAAAATACAAATTAAAGGTTGAAGGTGTAATTGGTCTGTTAAATTTTGATAAGAAAGGGGCAGAAGATTTGATAAGGAAAGGTTACAAAGTTGAATATCTATTTGATCTTGAACAATTATTTATAAAAAATCAGATTGGAAAAGAAAAGACAGTCAAACCAATAAAATTATGGTCGTTAAGTTTTCATAACAGTGAGAATGTGTCAACACAAAAATCGTACCCTATTATTTATAAGAATTCAATCTTATTGGGTACTAATGAAGGTAAGTTCTTATCCATAAACAAAAAAACAGGGAAAGTAGAATGGAATCTTAAACTAAATACTGGACGTACAAAAGGGATAGTATCTACGCCATGTCAGGATAAAAAAAGTATATATTTTGGGGCTTATGACGGAAATTTGTATTGCGTGGGTGCAGAAGACGGAAAAATCTTATGGAAAAAAAAAGATGGTGACTGGATCAGTTCTTCTCCATGTATATATGAAGGGAAAATATTTGTTGGCATTGGTTATGGTGCCAGAGGCGGGGTTTTTTGTGCTTACTCTAATGTTGATGGAAGGCGTTTGTGGAAACTTAGATGCAGACATCACATTCATTCTTCTCCTTGTGTGAATAAAAGAAGAGGGCTCGTGTATATTGGTAGTGATGATAAGTTTGTATATGCAACTGATTCAAAAACAGGCAAAGTAATCTGGAAATTCAGGACTGAGAGTAAAATGAGGGGAAGATTTGTTTTTGATGAAGTTTCTTCCTGTTTATATTTTGGTAGTGATGATGGTAATGTTTACTGCCTGGATGATAGAGATGGAAAATTGAAATGGAAGAAAAGAATTGGAACTGCTGTCAGAAGTATTCCTGAGATTGTTGATGATAAATTAGTTATAAGTTCTTTTTCAGATAAAATATTTTGTTTCAATAAGAATAATGGACACATTAATTGGTATTACACTACTAAAGATAATATATTCTCAAGCACTTATACAATAAATGGAATAATTTATTGTGGATCTAATGATAGATTTTTGTATGTAATTAATTTACATTCTGGTGAGCTCCTAACAAAAATTTATCTTGGGGACCATATTTACACAAAACCACTGATAGATAAAAATGTTGTATATATTAGATGCAATAGGTCTTTTAAGACAATTTCACTGAATGAATATCAAGTTCTTGAACCAGAAGAGATAAGGTCAATATATAGAAAAAAATTTTTCATGTTTGATATTACTTACAGGTGCAATGACAAATGTGATTTCTGCTGCAATCAGTACCTGCTAGATAAAGCAAAAAAATATCAACATCGTGGGGAGATGACGTTTGAAGAAATTAAGGATAATTTAAATTATGTAACAACAAAATATGATATAAAGTCAATGATTATAACAGGAGGAGAACCTACGATTCATGTCGACTTCTGGAAAATATTAGATTTATTTTTTAATAATGATTTTGATTTCTTCATATCCTTAGATACTAATGCAATTAAATTCGCTGATCAAAATGAATATATGAAATTATATGACTTTTTATCGTCCTGCAAATCAAAAAAAAGAGGTCTAGAATTGTCACTTACTTCTATAAATAATGTCGATTCCATGAATGAATTTGAGAAAAATAAGTTAAAGGGAGTAATGAATGCAATGAAAGCCTGTTTAAAAACTGGTAGACAGGTCAGGGTTTTTATATTGTTTACACAAAAAAATTATAAAGTATTGCCAACAGTAATTGACCTAGTTCTTGATGAAGTCGATAAATATGAGAACCCAAAAGTTGTAATCGAAACTGGATTTCTCTCTCTTTGGATATCCCAAAAACAAATTGAAAAATGTTCAATTAAGGATTATTATCAAATTCATTCTCATGTTGTCTCTGCTTTGAATAAAATTATCAAAAATAATAAGGTACGGCTTAACTTAATGATGCCCCTTTGCTTAATCAAAGACGATGTTCCTATTGAGAAGTTCATATTTCATGAAAAGATAGTAGAGGATTCACAAGATGTTCTAAAAGCTAATGTATGGAATAAGAAACCCGAATTTGAAAAAGTTAATCTGTTTGTCAGAAGAAACAAATGGAAGGATAGCAATTTGGTGTTCAAGTACTGTGTTAAATGTACATTGAATAAATATTGCAATAAAATTAAGGAAGATTATTTGAAATTGGGTATAGTGAAAAAACTCTTCCCTTTTAAAGATGATCTTTCAAAAATTAGAGAAAGAGGAGATGGAAAAAAAGGAATTGATCTTGCTATATTTGATATCACAGCCAAATGCAACGATAAATGCAAATTTTGTTGTGTCTCCCAATTCATTGAAAGTTCAAGACAATATCATCATAAAGGTCAAATGAGTCTTGGCCAGGTAAAAGATAATTTTAATTATGCTTTAAGTATATTCAATCCGCGTGTTCTATTGGTTGCAGGGGGTGAACCTACTACACATCCAGAGTTTTGGAAAATATTGGATTTTACGTTCAATAATGGTAGTGATAAGCAAATAAATTTGGCGACAAACGGGTTATTTTTTTCAAAACAGGATAACAATGAAAGACTAATTAATTTACTAAAAAAATGTAGTGGAAAAAACCGAAGGATTGAATTGTCCTTGTCAACAATTAATAGTATTAATGGCATGTCAGACTATGAGAAGAAAAAGCTCAAAGGTGTCCTAAATGTTTTACATGCTTGTCTTTCTAATAAAATTCAATCAAAAATAAGTATTTTTGTGACAAAAGATAATCACAAAATATTGTCAAGGTTAATCCATAATATTTGTGAAACAGTTAACAGATATAATAATCCCTTGGTATCGATTGAATTTGGTCTATTGTCTTTATCCATTTCAGAAGAGCAAATTATATCAAGCTCTCCAAGTAAGTTATCAGATGTCTATGGTTCTGTTGTCGAATGTGTAAACATCCTCATATCACAAAACAAGATAAGGCCATCTTTAACTAATCTTCCTTTTTGTCTATTGTATAATGATGTTCCTATTGCTTCAATGATGAAGATTAATAATTTCATTGATAATAACACAGAGATGAGGCTATTTAACTATTTCGAACAGAAATCTGATTGTAGACATCTCAAGAATTGGACAAGAAAAACATTAGGAAAAAATAGTGATATAGTTGATAGATATTGCAAAGAATGTCTGCTTAATAATGAATGTAATAGGATTAAGGAAGAATACCTCAATCTTGGCATAATCGATGAACTTAAACCATTGAAAGATTATAATTGTCTAAATCACACTAGTGTTAGAGTATTTAAGACAAATTATACTTATTAAAGGAATGCTACTATGCATGATCTTTTTTAGAAAGCCCGAATTTTTTGATATCATGGCGTTATACTGTTCTTAGGAAATCTATATATTCTAGGCGTTAACTATAAGATAATATCTGTAAGTCTTACTAATACTATTTTTACATTAATCTGATAGATTTTTATATTCCAATGTAATCCTCACTCTATGGAAAAAGAGTATGATCTCGCTACTGCAATATATGACATTACCTATAAATGCAATGATAAATGCACATTCTGTTTCAACCAAAAACAGATCAATGTCGATAAGGAGATGAGCCTTAAGGATATCAAGCATAATTTTAATTATGTGAAAAAAAAATACAGTGTGACTAGTGTCATTTTAACCGGAGGAGAGCCGACGCTTCACTCAGATTTTTGGGGTGTGATGAAATTTTTTTATAAGGAAGCAGGAGCTGATATATCACCCTCATTAAACACCAATGGCTTGATATTCACAGACGATGAAAAAGCTGCTAGATTGAAGAAATTGCTCGCATCAAGCTGTAACAAGAAAGTATTATCAATTTCAATCTCAACAATAGAAAACACTTTAAAATTATCGGACTATGAAATAAATAAATTCAAAGGTGTTAAGAACACAATATTGGCAGGTCTTGAGTCTGACACTAAAGTAATTGTAGTAATAACAATAACAAAGAAGAATTATAAGGCGATTTCATCAGTTGCAGAACGTATTATTGAAATTCTGGATGGATTTAATAAGAAACACGGTTTGAATGCAAAAATAGTTATCCAGTTGAGATTACCATATATCGGTCAATACTACCTGACAGAAAAGCAGCATAAAGAGAATGTTCCTGAGAAGTTCTCAGATGTCCAGCATAATATTGTGTCAGCCATAAAAAAGATCTTATCAAACCAGCTGTTGGTATTGCGACTTTTCAATATACCTTTATGTTTATTGAAGGAGGATATTAACATCGATAGGTTGAGGAAGCAATATAATTATATGGGTGAAGAGCTAAGGATGAAAGTCAGCCATGAGAGGCAGTTTGAAAAGATAAGGCCAAATCTCTTTCACAGAGATGCGGTAAAATTGAAATATTGCTCAGATTGCATTCTCAAGTTCGAATGCAATAAAATCCAGAATCTTTACATTGAAAAAGGCATTGTCAAGAGTCTAAAACCAAACCTGTCTGATGAACTGAAAGAACTTAAACAGATGATTCTAGATGAAGCTATTGTATTTAATAAAGGTCTTACTCTTCATAGGAGAAATGCAAACTGGTTGGTCGATTGCAGAAAAGTTATGCTCAAGTCCAGAGGTTCAGAATTAATATCCAAACTTCTTTTTGAGAAATTTAAAACAAATAAGAGCCGCTATGTTTGTGGATCAGTCATTGCTGGCAATCCATTGGTAACGTATCTTGTCCAGATGGGTATAAGACACAATAGAGATATCAGAGGATTATTAGCAAGAAAAACCCCAAAAAAGAACGGTTTGTGTAGGACTATAGAGGGTGATTTCAAAAAAGGGGAACGGGTCGTGATTATAGATGACCTGACAAACTCTGGCAATACATTGCGTAGAGCAATGGATGAGATTGAAAAACTTGGTGGGATTATCGAAGGTGTATTAGTTCTTATAAATTTCAAGAATGAGGCTCATGACTACTTCAAGAAGAGCGGAATTAGTCTTCAGTATCTTTATACTTTAGAAGATTTATTTCTTGATAATAAAAGTGAAGTAAATAAGATAGTCGCTCCAAAAAAATATTGGTCACTTCATGGATTTAATCTTTGGCAGATCTCAGCTCCAAGATCATCACCAATTCTGTACAAGAAATCAATTATGGCAGGCACTAATGAAGGGAAACTCTTATCAATAGATAGCAAAACCGGAAAAATCAACTGGACATTTGAAAAAGAGAAAAGTCCACTGGAAATAGCTAATAACAAAGGCATACATTCAACCCCGGCAGTCTATAATGATAATGTTTTTTTTGGTGCTTATGATGGATATTTATACTGTCTAGATGCAGATTCAGGGAAACTAGTCTGGAAGAAGAAGAGAGGTGATTGGATAGGTTCTTCTCCATGTATTGTTGATGATGTTGTTTACATTGGCATTGAATACGGGCATTATTGGGGGGTACTCATCGCCTGTTCAGCCAAAGATGGAAGACTGCTGTGGTCCCTGAAGACAAATCATTATATTCATTCATCTCCGAGTATTGATATTAAGAGAAAAATTGTTGTTGTCGGATGTAATGATGGTTTTGTCTATGCAGCCCACAGCATTACAGGCAAATTGCTATGGAAATATTATACTGGCAGGGAGACAAGAGGAGGATTTGCAATTGATGAAGAGACAGGGCTTGTCTATTTTGGTAGTGAAACTGGATCTGCTTACTGTCTTGATATCAATAATGGCAATTTAATTTGGAAAAAAAAGATTTCAAAAAGAATTTTCAACACACCGGAGATTGTTGGTGACAATCTCGTACTTAGCGTGGTATCAAAGAGGATATTCTGTCTAAATAAGACTAACGGTTCAATAAGATGGTTCTATAATACAGAAGATTTGAATTTTTCTTATACTAACACAATTGATGGAAAAGTGTATTGTGGTAGTGACGATAATCATTTGTATATTATTGACATGACTACAGGCCAATTAATAGGGAAATATTATGTAGGAAATCCTATTTTATCAAAACCTCTAATCTGTGGTGATAATGCAATCTTGGCATGCAAAGGGATGATCTGTTCTATTGATCTGGATGAATTTGAAACAATTGAAGAATCTGAATCAGCCCCGCCTGAAAAATCCATGATATTATTTGATATCACATACAGATGCAATGACAACTGTAAATTCTGTCATAATAGGCATCTTCAGGATAAAGGCAAGAATGATTCTAACTTAGGAGAGATGAAGCTGGGTGAGATAAAGGAGAATGCAAAATATCTAATTGAAAAATTTAAACTGAGCGGAATTGCAGTATCTGGTGGAGAACCGACAATTCACCCGAACTTCTGGGAAGTCATGGATTTCTTCTATAATGATATCGGAAGGACGGGTATTCATATTGCTCTTGACACAAACACCATGCTTTTTTCCGATAATAAGGAGGCAATTAAGCTTCAAAAATTCCTCTCTAGAAGCAGTTGCAAGAAGAAAGGTATTGAGATCTCATTATGCACTGTAAATCACCCTGAACCCAAAACATTCTATGAGAGGAAGAAGATGAAGGGAGTCATCAACACTATTCGTGCAGCCCTCAGTTCAGATGCAAAGATTAAGTTCTACATGTATATCACAAGGATGAACTATAAGGCTCTGCCTGAAATACTAAATACAATATTCAAAGAGATTGACAGGTATGATAAACCTAACATTTCTATTGAGACTGGCATGATATCATTTGATATTGATCATAAAGAAACAATCGAGAGTGTTCCTAAAAATTATGAATCAATCAGGCCATATGTTGAATCAATGTTTGATAAGATTCTCAAGAAACCAGACATCAATCTCCATTTGATGAACCTCCCTCTATGCTTACTAAAGGATTATCCAATGTTTGATCAACTCTTAGATAGGATCCAATTCCTTCCAGATTCTCAGGAGTTGATGAGGATCAATGTCTGGAACCAGAAATCCAATATCATCAGGGCAAAGGGTTGGACAAGAAGGAGCAACTGGCAGACAAGCTTCAGACTAATAAAATATTGTTCAAAGTGCAGATTAAGAGATAGATGCAATAAACTAAAAGAGAGATTCTTAGAAGAAGGAATCATCGATGAATTATATCCATTCAAATAATTTATTAAATTAATAATCTAAAATGATAGGGGTTGGTTGAAATAAGAGTTGCACTTGCGCTATTGCCTAATTGGCCGAATTATTATCCATCACTTGGAATAGCTTATTTAGCCAGACATCTGATCAATGCGGGTCATGAAGTGTCTAGGTTTGAGTTTAATTTGAGGTTCAACAATCAAAATTGGATTCAGAAAAATGAACAAATTGCTTAAGACATTCAATAAACATCCAAGGTATACTTTTACTTATAATCAAAAGAACATGATTCGATTTGATAAAATTTACTCAAGGAAAAACAACATGTTTATTTAAAATGAGAATAACACTAAGTCTAATGCCCTTGTACTCAAGAGAGAGCCCGTCTCTTGCAATTGCATATTTAGCCAGTCACCTTAAGCAAGCAGGCAATACTGTCAATAGACTGGAATTCAACCTTAGATTCAAGAACAAAGCTTGGATTTCGATGTTGGAAAACAATAGTCTAAAGAGGGAATTTTTTGATAATAGCATTAAACGATATATGGACCACTGTATCAAAACCATAATTGCGACTAAACCTGATATCGTTGGTTTTTCTGTATATTCATCTAATGTAGAACCCACAAAATTTGTTGCAAAAAGTATAAAGGAATTGAATCCTAATATCAAGATTGTATTTGGAGGTCCATTTTCTCTGATAGAAGATTGTAGATCATACCTTATGTCGAGGATTACAGATTATATCTTGATTGGTGAGGGTGAGAAAACCTTTCCAAAATTGGTTGAGTATATAGAAAAGGATGAGAGTTATGATATCCCTGGAGTGATGTCAATAAAAGACGGAAAGGTAAAATATTTAGAATGGATTCCTGACAATTACCTAGACAGTCTTGAATTTCCAAAATTCTTATTGGAAGACCTAAAAAATTCTGAAGTTCCTTGGAGAGTACCGATGTCTTTGAGCAGAGGTTGCCTTTATAATTGTAGTTTCTGCACCCAAAAGAAGCTCTGGAAAGGTTATAGACAAAGATCAGCAGATAATGTCATAAAGGAGATCAAACACCATATATCAAACCTTGGAATCAAATCATTTAGATTTAATGATAGTCTTATCAATATGAACACGGATTTTCTAAAATACTTCTGCGAATCATTGATTGATGAAAATCTACATGTGAAATGGGGTGGTAACTTCAGGATCGATAGGAGGATTGACAAAGATATGTTTATTCTATTGCAAAAGGCTGGCTGCAATTTCATATATTTCGGACTTGAGAGTGGCTCTGACAAGGTGCTTAAAAGCATGAATAAGGATATTACTACTGATATTATTATTAAGAATATAAGGGATGCACATGAGAGCGAAATATGGGTGCATGGATATTTTATGGTGGGTTTTCCTTCTGAAACAGAGGTTGATCTCAACAAGACCGTCCAATTTATCAAGAAAAATAAAAAGCATATTGACAGTTTCATGGTGAATGCATTCCAGTTGGATTCAAATGCTGAGATTAATAATATAGATTCAGCAATGTCTTTTGATTATACTGAATCAATGAGAAGGTTGGAAAAAGTAAAAAGTATATTTAATGATGAAAAATATTACTATTTACTCATAGATAAACCATATCAAGCAAGGTTTGATAGGGTATCGAAAAGAGATGATATTAAGGATAAGATATATCTTTGATTGGAGCAAGGTAATATGAATCAAAAGACAAATGAACAAGAGGTTGGATATCAAAGATACATTTTGATCTCTCCATCACGTGGAGGTTCATGGTTTCTAATTTCATTGCTATCGTCTCACAATGATATCATATCCCTAGGTGAAGTCTTTCATGAGGATGAGATCGCTTTTGATCATCCAGATTTCAATTCAAACAATAAAATGGTTTTATTGAGAAATTCAGACAGAGAAGGTTTCTTAAAAAAAGAAGTCTTCAAGAGATACACACAAAATATCAAAGCGGTAGGTTTCAAATTTTTATATTATCAACTTAATTTCCCAGAACATGTTGAACTCAATAGATATTTGAAAAAAGAGAAAGACATAAAGATAATCCATTTGAAAAGGGAGAATCATCTAAATAGGTTGATATCATTCAAAATCGCCGAGAAAACAGGTCAATGGAGGTCAAAAAGTCTGAATGATGTAAAAAAGATATCCAAGGTCTGTTTCAGTCTGGATGATGATGAATGCAGAGACTTTTTTATACAGGGTGAACAGGATGAGATTAGGTTTGATAATATGTTTAAACACCATGAAGTCTTAAATCTCAATTACGAAGACTTGGTTAAATTTCAAACCGGAAAATGTTCTGAGATATTAAAGTTTCTTGGAGTAGACGATAAGGCCCTTAGCACAAAATATTTCAAACAAAACTTAAGGAGTCAATCAGATGTAATCCTAAACTATGACAAATTAAAATTTGCGTTCAAGAATACTCAATGGAGCAGGTTATTTACAGATAAAATATGAAAATCGCACTAGTATTGCTTCCAGGCTGGCCGAGGAACACGCCATCATTATCAATTGCTTATTTGGCAAGCCAGCTTGAAGCATCAGGTCATGATGTATATAGGCATGAGTTCAACTTGAGATTCAAAGAAAAAATATGGATAGAATTCATGAAAAAGTTCAACAAGGACAAGAAGATTCCTGATATGATCATAGAAAATGTAGATTTAGCATCATCTAAGAATTATAAGAGACTTGATGAGTATATTGATTACTGTTCTTCAGAGGTTTTGAAATCCAAGCCGGAAATATTAGGGATTTCATTATTTAGCGATAATCATAACATTAGTCTTTACTTAATCCATAAGATTAGAGATATAGACAAAGATGTGAAAATCATGATCGGAGGGCCAGAAGTTTTTTACAATCCAAATAGGATAAGACAATATCTTTCTGAAGGTCTGATTGATTATGTCTTGTTAGGAGAAGGTGAAATCGTTCTGCCCAATCTACTTGATAGTATTGAGAATTTGAAGCCGATTGATTTACCAGGTATGATGTTTAGACAGGGGAAAAAAATAATTAACACAGGCGACTGGATACCCGAAAAAGACATCAACAATTTCTGTTACCCTAAATTCGAGGAAAAGGACATTGAATCATCAGAGTTTCCATGGATGCTACCTATACTTTCGAGCAGGGGATGTAGTGAACATTGTGATTTTTGTAGGGAGAGTAGTTTCTGGAAGTATTTTAGACAGAGAACTCCTGAAAATGTAGTTGAAGAAATTGAGTATCAAAAATTAAGGCATGGAATTAATGTTTTCAGATTTAACGACAGTCTTCTGAATGCCAATCCGAGATTCTTAGAGAAAATTTGTGAATTAATAGTTAAAAAAAAGCTTGATATCATATGGTTAACTAATGTGAAGGTTAGTGAAGATCTCAACTATGAAATCCTAAATATAATGTATGAATCTGGCTGTAGATATCTATTCTTTGGAATTCAAAGTGCATCAAATACAGTCCTTAAAGAGATGAATAAGCGGATGGATGTCGATGTTGCTGAAAAAAACATCAAGGATGCTCACAATAATGGGTTGGGTGTACACCTATATTTCATAGTAGGTTATCCTTCTGAAACAAAAATAGAATTTAATGCTACTCTTAAATTCATTCAGAAAAACTCATTATTTGCGGACAGCATAGATATTAATGTTTTGAAGCTGAATGAACTATGCAATATTAATGATGCAAAACTTAATCAGAATGAAATAAATAAGGTTGGAAAGAAGAGATTGAACCAAATTAAGGAAATATTTAGAGATGATTTTATAATTACAACAAATGACAAGACCTGGATCAACATGAAGAAAAAAGATGGTATCAAGGTTGATCATGGCTTGATGATGAGAAAATGAAAAAAAAAGTATTACTGGTAGGTTTCAAGGTTAAGGAATATGAAATTCCCCTTGAGATGGGCTATGTCAAAGCGGCTTTACAAAAATATGCAAGTATCAAAATCAAATATTTTGATATCGATACAGAGGAAAAACCTATTAGTGATTTTTTACGCAAGTCGGATTCGGATACAATCATTTGGTTTACTGATAATCTGATTAATAGTAATATCTTCACCCTGAAACTAGCATTGAAAATTCTCTCAGGTATGGATACTGGGAAGGAATTATTCATCCAGAGCTATAAGATTGATAAGAAACTTGCAAGGGAGATACTGGCTGAAAATGATTTTGTTAATGGCATCATAAGAGGGGAACCTGAAAATAACATCAAAGAGTTGATTAGTGGGATGGAACTTAGCAATATTCAAGGCATAACATATAGGAAAGGCAATAATATCGTTAGCAATAGGATTATTGAAATTTGGGATCTTGGCTCATTAGATTCCCCATATCTTAATAAATCCATTGACCCGTTGACCTATATTGATTATTGTTTTGCCTATATCTCTACTTCAAGGGGTTGTTTATTTGACTGTTTCTTCTGTGACAGGTCGAACAGATTCAACAGCATAAGGTATTTTCCTGTCGAAAGGATTCTTGAAGAGATTCGATTTCTTTGGAACAAAGGTGTAAGACGAATAATCTTCACTGATGATTCCTTTATAACCAATCAACTCAGATTTAAAGACCTGGCTAATAAGATTTCAAAAATGAATCATATAAAAATTAAATTTGTATGTATGGTCAGACAGGAATTCCTAAACGATGAAAATATCAAGCTGCTGAAGATGATGAACATGAAAGAGGTCTGCATCGGAATTCAGACAACGAATCCAAATATTCTTAATAGTATGAACAGGAGTTTCGATTCTGGAAGATATGAAAAGATGATCAGATTACTTGATAATGCTGGAATTAGGAAGAATATCGACTTGATTTTGGGTCTGCCAGGTGATGACCTTGAAGGATTCAAAAGATCTTTGGAGAATTGCACTAAAGCCAATCCTGATGAAATTAGAGTAATGAAATTATACATCCATCCAAAAACAATAGGTCATTTTAAGGAAGAAAATATCGTTTTTGATAAGAGTCGTTTAGATAGATTTACACCCATAATCAAAAGCAGCAAGAGCTTTTCAGAAGATGATCTTAATAAAGCAATCTCCCATCTGATCAAAATAAGAGAACAAGGCTTTAATATTAAATTAATCCCAGAAATCCATAGTAATGAATAGTCTCTACACTACTTTTAAGTGGAAAAGATATTTTAAATAAACTATATGATACTATAATCCATATGGACACAACATCAATATCATCGACTGATGGAAGACAAAATATATTAAAATATATTATAATAATAGTAATATCTTTAGTTCTCCTATCTGCAATTATTGTGTATTATTATAATTCCATAGCTAAGCATAAGATGATAGCTGATTATATAGAAGCAGGAAATGAGCATTTTTCCAACCAGCAGTATCATATGGCTATAATCAGCTTTAATAGAGCCCTAAATGAACAATCTGACAATATTGATGCCCTGAGAGGAATTGGAGTGTCCTTTTTTAAATTAAAAAATTATAATAAGTCAATAGAATATCTAAACCAACTTCTCATTTATGATAATAGTGTCAATACAATTGAAATCTTAGCAAGTGCATATTATATGGTTGGTGAATATGAAAAAAGTAAGGAGTATAACGAGAAAGCGAGAACATATGAAAACCATAATGAGACTGCTTACTACTGGTTATCAGGAAGCCTTTTATTTTGGGCAGATGGTGAATACGAAAATGCATCACGTACTTACTTATATGCCTTAGAGCATAATCCTGGCAGTATTGAACTCCTGAATAGTTTAGGTTATAGCATACTTCACAGTGATAGTTGTGTGTTGCGTAAAAACTGTTCTAAAGCTGTTGATATCTTCAAAAAACTTATTGATATTGAACCAGACAATCCTGACTTCCATGTTGGGCTCGCTTCAGCTTATCTCCATCAGAATATAAAGTTAGATGAAGCTTTGAAAGGATATAAGTTAGCAATCGAATTAGATGGAACTGATTATATCCAATATATGAATCTTGGTAAGACCTATTATATTTTAGGAGAATATAATGAAGCATTGGCAGCATTAATGACTGCACAAGAATTAGCACCAGACACTGAAAGCAGGTTGTATCCTGCAATTGGAAGAACTTATTATTATCTTGGAGAGTATGAAAAAGCTATCCAAAGCCTGAATAGGAATAATGAAAGGAGCGGGATTTATGCAAGAAACTGTGAATACATTGGAAGATCTTACTATAAACTTGGTAGATATAAAGAAGCAGATGAACAGTTCGCCCTTGTAGATCAGTTGGATCCTGATAGCGAAATAGGGATTTTTGATCCTAATTATAACAAATCAATAAGAAATATGGAATTAAATATCAATTAGCTGGGTATTTACAATACATTTTTATTCTAATTAAATTTACAATTTAACAATGAAAATCGCCTTAGTCCTATTACCAAATTGGCCAAGGACCACACCTTCTTTAGGAATTGCTTACTTATCAAGCCATTTGATGAAAGAAGGACATGATCTGTCCAGATTTGAATTTAATCTTAAGGTCAGGAACATGAGATATAAAGAACTTATCGAGCAGAATGAGATGGACCATGGGCTTATAGAAATGATTAAGAAGAATCCTCATTTATTGATAGATAATAAATATCTCAGATATAATCAATATATTAATTATTGCGCTGATAAGATCCTTAGTGAGAATCCAAAAATGGTAGGTTTTTCAGTTTTCTGTTCCAACAAGAACATCAGCCTTCTTGTTGCAATGAGAATCAAGGAGGAGGACAGCAATATCAAAGTAGTATTCGGCGGTCCGGATACATTTAGGGACAAAGCCGCTGTGCAATATCTCAGAACAGGATGGATTGATTATGTGATAACTGGGGAAGGAGAGATTTCCTTTCCAATGCTTGCAAAGTCAAGATCCAAAAAGGACATCATTGATATACCTGGTATAATGTATATTGATAACGATAAGGTAATTCATAATGACTGGGAACCTCAGAAGGACATAAACCAGTTTGAGTTTCCTACATTTCTAAAAGAGGATATAAAAAATTCAACAGGGTGGTGGTATCATAATACTGACCCAGATAGCAAACTTTTGCCCATAACAACGAGCCGTGGATGTTTAAGGTCATGTAAGTATTGCACAGAACGCCTTCTATGGAAATGCTATCGCCAACGGACTCCTGAAAATGTCATTGAAGAGATTGAAAGAAATATAAAAGAGTATAAGGTCAATAACTTCAGGTTCGATGATTGCCTGATAAATGCCAGTATTGATTTTTTAAAAAGATTCTGCAATATAATATTGAAAAAAGAAATCGATATCAATTGGGGCGGCTTAGTGACGGTCGACAAGAGGATGGATGAATCATTGATAAAGCTGATGAAGAAAGCAGGATGTAATTTCCTCTGCTTTGGAGGTGAGAGCGGTTCAGACAAGATTCTAGAGGATATGGGCAAGCCGATAACATCTAGGGATACTAAAGAGAATATCAGGAATGCAAAAGAGAATGATATATGGGTGCATTTGTATATGTTGATTGGATTTCCTTCTGAGACAAGGGAAGATTTTAAATTAACACTTAATTTCATTGAAAATAACAAGAGTTTCATCAACAGCATAGGCCTGATGGCCTTTTGGCAAGATAAAAATATTGACATCAAGGAAATTATTGAAAGACAGGTCTGTGGTAACTATGAGGGAGAGATCAGGCATAAAGAATTCATAGAATACTTTGGGAAAGATTTTTATGTGGCTTCGAGGCTGCAGAAATATGCATTTCTTGTTAATAGAGATGCTAATCAGATAAATCTTGTTGATTGATAGGAAAAAAATTAATGATTTTATATCAGTATCAAAAATGATAAGCAAACCAAACCCTGACTGGGAAAAGAAGGATGTTGTGATAAAAAATGACAGACTATTGATTGATGGTTATCAAGTTATGATGAGATGGGAAACACCCTATATGCACAAGATGGCTGAGATGTTACATGCACACAGCAATAATAATATTTTGGAAGTTGGGTTTGGCATGGGTATATCAGCCACAAAACTTCAACATCTTGGATTGAAAACTCACACGATAATAGAACCTCATCCTAAGATATACAATCTGGCCTTAAAATGGAAGAGACATTACCCCAAATCTAACATCATGCTGATTAATGATTATTGGCAAAATATAAGAGATCTCTTGCCTAAATATGACGGAATCTTTTTTGATACTTTCTCTGCGACAACTGAAGAAGCCGACCTTAAAAGGTTTGATTTCTTCAAGACAGCTTCAGAAAAACTCTTAAAATCAAACGGCGCTTTAACATTTTATTATATGAAAAAAAATCTAGAATTGAATTATCAAGATGAACTCCTAAAATCTTTTAGTAAGATAATTATCGAACCACAAGAACTTAAATCAAGTCCTGACTGTGTTTATGCTTCTGTTGATAAATATGTAATAAGCATACTTGCCATTAAATGAAATCATTTAATATAAACGCAATATGACGATATTGAATTGAGTTAAATACATATATGTAGAGTTATACTATCCTGAATTGAGTTTACACTTTTTTTAGGTGTAAACTGAATACGGGATAGAACAGTCTCCAAAACTAGATATATTTTTAATATATAATCTATTTCTTATTGGTATGAAGATTGCCTTAGTGTTAATGCCAAATTGGCCAAATTATTGTCCTCATTTAGGTATAGCCTATCTAACCAGTCAGCTTATGAAATCTAATCATTATGTCTCCAGATTTGAGTTCAATCTTAAGTTTACTAATGAGGTATGGAGAAAAAAAGTAAGAAAATTGGAGGACCTTCCAACTAAAGTGGATTTGATATCTAAAAAGATGAAAAGCATTGGAATGGGAGATTACATTAGATATTGTACTTCGTCAATTTTGGATAAAAAAATAAATGCCGTGTGTTTCACTACGTATAAGACTAATAAAAATCTAACATTATTGACTGCTCAGTCAATTAAACTCTCTAATCCAAGGATAAAAATAGTAATTGGAGGGCCACGTACAAATAATGTCGAGGATTGCCAAGATCTCCTAGAATCTGGATATGTAGATTACATTCTTAGAGGTGAGGCTGATCAAACATTAGTACAATTATTTCAATATGATCTAAAAAGAATTGAGCCGGATATACCCGGACTTATGTACTGGAATAATGATAAAATCATTGAAATGAGTGACTGGTCCCCTATTATTGACCTAGATGGTATTGAATTTCCATTATTTAGAAGCGAAGATATTCAAAAGTCGGAAAGCCCGTGGATAAATGGGAAAAAATTTCTACCGATTCAGGCAACAAGAGGATGCAAATACAGATGTGAATTCTGTGACAGGGTGAATCTTTCTAAAAAATTCAGGCAAAGGAGCGCTGATAGTGTACTTAATGAAATAAAATACCAAAACAAAACCCATGGAATTACGGTTTTTAGATTCAATGATAATCTAATTAATGTTGATCACAATTTCATATTGGAATTTTGTAGTAAACTAATAAAATCAGGACTCTCAATTAGATGGTCTGCATTAATACGAGCAAGTACTTCACTGACCGTACCTCTATTAAAACTGATGAAGCAATCTGGATGTAAATTACTGGCCTTAGGTATTGAGAGTGGATCAGATTCAGTCTTAAAAGCAATGAACAAAGAAATAACTGTTGAAATGGTCAGAAAAAACATCAAGGATATTCATGAGTGCGGGATACCACTTCGAGCTTACATACTCATTGGCTATCCAACTGAAACAGAAAGCGATTTTGACGAAACTATCAATTTTGTTAGGAATATCAAAAAATACATTGCATATATGTCTGTTAGTCCTTTTCTTTTCAAGCCAAATACCCCAATTTACGATAAATCACCAAAACTTCTTGAAGAAAGCATTGTTATACAAAGATGTAAGAAATTTGAAGAGCAATTTGCTGATGATTATGATTTAGAATATAAATCGATAGAATGCTTTAGTTACAAAAAAAAATATTAATATTGGATTAATAAATTTAGGAGAAATACAATTTTAACGTCCGTCTTTATTATGCACAACAACTCCATTTGCTATGTAAGTGTGAGTATCTTCAATCACAAGATTATATACTCTTAATTCTGGAACATTCTCTCTGGATACCAGTATTTCCGTAATCGCTATCCAATCTTTTCCTATAAGAATTTGTTGTCCTAAACGTAGCTTTAACTCCTCCTTGCTACCTTCTTGTGGATGTTGAGCGGGATCTGGGTTTAATGCTGCCCATTTAATTGTTCCATCATTCTCTTTAACATATATAGGGTGTTCAGGTGTAAACTCCAGAAGAGTATTATTGATTGAATACAATGAGGGAGTATCACCTAATTCTTTGCACCGCTCAGTATGATCAGCTACAGTATGTCTATCATCAAAAAAAGACACTTTCTTTTCTATATAAGTGCCTGAACGAATATCATATGAAAGTATTTCTTCACCTTCTTTGATATCCTCAATATTCTTGGTTGAACCGTCAGACATTGTTATCTTTGTCCCAGCAGGAAAACAAGTGCTGTCCGTATCTGTATCTGTATCTGTATCAGTATCTGTATCTGAATCTCCCCCAGTTGTTCCAGTTGTTGAAGTTGTCGACGCGTGGCTATGCGTCGCTGTCGCCACTCCACTAGTATAACTACACGAGACACTATTTGTATGTGCTGCAGATTCTTTTGTTGCAATTACCCCACCAATAACAGCTGCGGAAAGAAACGAGCCCATAGCTAGAATAGACTGTTTTGAGATTTTTCCTTCTTCACCAAGCAAGAATCCAGTAATTTTTTTTTTAATTTTTGGTAGCATTTTATCCTCTTTTTATATTACACTGAATTAAAAGTATAAATAGATTTTGGTTTTTCGGCTCGTTTGCAAGTTAAAAATTTAAGTGGGCTTCCCCACTCCTAATTATTAACCATAACAATTGAGGGGGTGGGGAGAACCCAACCATGAAAACCTATGATGTTGACATTAATATAGTTGTCGAAAAGACAAAGAG
>JAIPIC010000030.1 GCA_021734865.1 Candidatus Woesearchaeota archaeon
GCATCCCCTTATTGAGTTGCCTTAAAATCCAGTGTCTTTTTTTTTATTCAATTTATACATTGAGCATCACCAGGTAAAAGAATGGAAATGCTATTTATAAAGCACAAGATATGTTACGCAATTACGTGACTAAACAAATAGATGGTAAAGTCAACTAATGTGGGTTTGAGTAAATTCTTCTTTGCAAAAAGGATTCATCGTTTGGTTTCTCCGTCGATGAATTTGGACATAAATTTTGCTTTTTACAAAGAAGAACCATTTAACCCACTTAAGTTGACTTTACCCCAATAGATTGGCTAATAAGAAACGGATATACTTGATTCTGATTTACTTCAGAAACATAAAGGTTTTATATTATCCAATACCAACATAATCTTTAAATAGTACTCCAGCATACAACAAACAATATGCAAAACAATCTAATAATGCATGATAATCTGGAAATCAATAAAGAAGAAGGATATGTTATGATTTCTGTCAATCCTAAGTTCTATCCGACGGATGTAGTAATGTCAGCAGCGTATATATTCTCAGATAGGACCTACGTTCTTGTTGACGGAGACCCGATCGAGGAAATCATTGTCAAACTTATTCCAAAAGAGAAAGCAGATGTTGAGAAGCTGGGGAGAGAATTCAACAATGAATTGGTCGAATATGCTAACCATACAATATCGGCCATAAAGAATGCAAAATTGCGCGAAGCAATTCTCAACAGGGTGCTCCTGACAAGTTCCCTGGAAAAACAAGAGATTGAAGAGGATTTTGGTGCTCTTGATGAAGCTAAACCTTGGATGACAAATGATCCTGACGGAGTAGCTAAACCCTGGGAGGAGAAGTATGGAAAGAATTGAAGTGGATGGTAAGCTGGTGAAGCTGTCTTTTAATAAGGATTTTTACTCTGACAAGGCGATTGAGCAGACTATCGCAGACTTTGCTGAGGTTTGTCATGCAAAATGGGAAGGTGAGCTACTGGTCTTGACTCCAAAAGAGATGATTGACCTAGATGAGCTTGGACGAGAATTCTATAATTATGTTCTGGGTATTATGAAAAATGGTTAAGAGTCTTTTTGGTGTGGATGATGAAGGATGTAATTGTGTAAGGAATTTTGTAAGGGTCAGAAGGCTTGCTGAAGGATATCTCCTTACAAATGATTATGGTTCATGGGTCCATCTTAATGATGAAGAATACTTACAGTTCCGGACCGGCAAGATGGATATGGAGATGCAGATGACACTTAAGGACAAGGGTTTTCTTCTGGACAAAGGGAATTTTGAAGACATTGTTTCAGATTACCGCAGAAGATGCAGTCGGCTTTTTCAGGGTACTTCTCTGCATATCGTGATTCCAACTCTAAGATGTAATCTGAGATGCAAATACTGCCATGCGAAATCAAAATCAGAGGATGCAAAAGGGTATGATATGGATGAAGAAACTGCTAAGCAGACTGTAGACTTTATCTTTCAGGGTCCTTCTAGGAATATTACTATTGAGTTCCAGGGAGGAGAGCCTCTTCTGAATTTTGATATTGTCAAAGAAGTCGTCAAATATGCAAAAATAAAGAATGAGCAAGCAGGAAAGCATCTTTGGTTCAGTATTGTGACAAATCTTACTTTGATGGATGAAGAGAAGTTTAAATATCTTAAGGAGAATGATTTCAATATTACAACCTCCTTAGATGGACCTAAAAGAATACACGATTCAAATCGCGAAGACTATGAAAAGACAGTTGAGTGGATTAAAAAGATAAACGAGGATTACAGGCTAAATGCTATGCTGCTTGTGACTAAAAACTCCTTAGCCAAGCATAAAGAGATAGTTGATGAATATGTAAAGCTTGGGCTTAAGAAGATATGGATCAAGCCGGTCAATAAGCTTGGTTCAGCTATTGAAAATGATGATTTAATTGTATCGTCTGACGATTTCCTGAAATTTTATAAGGATTCAGTGGATTATGTTGTCGAAAAAGAAGTTAATATTATCGAGAATTACACTTCAATTTTACTTAAGAAGATACTTACTAAAGATAATATCAATTTTACAGACCTGCAGAGTCCATGTGGTGCAGCTATTGATCAGATTGCTTACGATTATGATGGCAAAATCTATACCTGCGATGAGGGAAGGCAGTTTGAGATATTCAATATTGGTAAGGTAGCTGATAAATATTCATATATCCTTACAGGTGGGGAGGTTAAGAGCATCGTCAAGGCTTCAATAAATGACAATCCTGCTTGTGATATCTGTGCATATAAGCCTTATTGCGGTGTATGTCCTGTATGCAGCTATGCAGAAACTGGAAATGTGCTTCCTAAGCTGCCTAATGAGAGATGCAGGATATTCATGGGTATGTTTGACTATGTGTTTGAGAAGCTTTTGGAAGATGGGAAGCATAAGGAAGTTTTCTTGGATTGGTTAAATAAATAAAATATTAGGATTTCTTGTTACTGTGAAGGTGCAAAAGGCTGTTATTATTGATACAGTAAATGCACTTAAACCCACAGCAGGATAAAGCTGGATATTGTTCTTCCAAATTTCAGTGGCTCCAACAAGCATTTTGAGCTGGAGTTGTACAGTGAAAAAAAGCAGATGATGGGTGAGCTTTATAAAAATCTCAATTCAGTGGGTTTTGAGGTGAAAAGTACGAAGCTATGCCTTACTGCGAGTTCAATGGTGTAATTCCTAGATTTACGTCTGCATGTTCAGTAGGTTATGGCTGTATGGTCATAAATCCTCCTCTTTCGCTCTTTCCGTGTGTAAGTTTGTTTATGAAAGGTCCGAGTGTATTATCGGTTAATAAGGACATTGGCTCGTTTTTGCTGAAGTATTATGGTCCGAGGATCAGACAGCTTAAATGGAAGACAGGGGTTTTTGAAAAGTGTGATAGTTGTGTGTACAGGATGAGAAAGAAGTGCCAGGGTGGCTGTCTGACTTATAAAACCCAATATTCCTCAAGAAAAGTACAGTGAAGAATCGGGAAAATCACAACAATAGGATTTCTTTAATTTTCTGTACATAATTAGGTAAAAATATATAATCATCCAAACTTTCGGTTATTAATGGGCTGGAAATGCTTAAATTGTGGAAACAACAGGCTTTTTATTGAAAGAAATCTTGTCGATTCTTTGATTTACCAGGATGAAAATTCTAATGTTAAGCGGGTTGTGAATAAGTACATTAAGAATGGCATGCAGGGAGTCAGTTGCAGGATTTGCAATAGTAATAATATTAAAAGGATAGAAGCAGAAAAACAGCCTGATGATTTTCTCTACACTCAAAAAGACTTTGTTTCTCCTGGTCATTCGATTAAGACAATTGTGTTTGAATTGACCAACAAGTGCGATGCTAATTGTGTTTATTGTCCTAAATATGGAGTTAATGAACTTGATTATAATCAGATTTCCAGGCTTATCGTGGAAAATAATGAATTGGATAATCCGGTAAGGCATTTTGAGCTTGGCTGGGATATGGGTAATCCTCTGCTACATTCGAGGATTAATGATATAATAGGGATATTAAGAGAGGACCAAGTCAATATACTTACAAACGGAAAGAATTTCATGAGAAACATAGAGGGTATTGAATTTGGGAGGAATCACTCCTTTACTTTTTTCCTTGATCATCCTGATAAAGAGCTTAATGATCATCTTATGGGTGAAGGTGTATACAGGGGCACGCTGCAGGCATTCAAATGGCTTAAAGACAGCGGATTTCAGTTCAGGATATATATGAGGTTGAGCAGCGAGAATTGTGATCAAATCAAAGATATGGTGTCTTTAACTAAAGGATGGGGTACTCATGTTGTTCCAACTGAAATATATCCATTAGGAGAAGCCAAGACGAAGCATCTTATGTCAGATGGACAGAAAAGAAAGGCTATTGGGGATATTGAAAGACTAAACCTGAATAAGAGCATTCATTTTTCACCTACTCTCTTATGTCATGACTGCACTTATCAGAGAAAACTAAGGCTGGTTATTGATGCTTCAGGTAATCTGTCATTCTGTCATTTTCTGACGTCAATTCCAGATGCAAAGATTGTTGAGATAGGTGATAAGCATATTCTTGAGCTTATTAAGATTAATTATAATGTGAGGAAGGGTTTTTTGGAGAATAAAGCAAGCTTTTTTGATGATTGGATAAAGCCTCGAAAGACTTCTTCACCATGTAGCTACTGTCTGCATTCTTTTGGAATAAAAGAGAGATATTGAGTTGCTGTTATTTGCTATCCAGTATTTTGAGGGAGGATATTGTGTATAGGGAATGCAGCATTTCACTGGACATATCCTGAGATCCAGCAAACCCTCCATCTGGTTGTTGTAGACTGATTAGCCAACTCAGACCAGCCTCTTTGTTTTTTGTTTCTGACCCCAGCATCCACAATGAGTAATAGGCACAATATGTTGACTGGATATTTGATGGCACTCCAGGTATCATACCAAACCCCCCATCATTATTTTGACAGGCTTTTATCCAATTTATACATTCATGTCTGATTCTGTTTAACTTGTTCATGTGCAATCTCTTTAAGCATTGTTGATAACCTTCAATAAGATATAAAGCTCTAATTCCCCAGAATGTAGCATATAAATAAGGAATTCTTCCTCCAAATCCACTACCAAGATAGTACGAAAGAATAGTCCTGACAATTCTTGCGCTTTCTATGGGCTTTATATCCATCAAAATGCAGCGTTCGAGGTAGTTTTTTATTGTACGCAGCACGTAATAATTGTTCTTTGCTGGACAAGAAAGTGCATTTTTTAATTCCTGAGTTGATAATTGATCAATATCATCACAGTATGTTTGTTTTCCTGTCAGTTTGAGTGATGTGAGTGATGTTACTGTGTATTCGTGATATGGTGTCTGTTTGGGTCTGGAACCCCATCCACCGTGAGACTTGACAGACATCAACCACTTACAGAATGATTCCTGCTGACTGGTCGTGAGAATATCATTTAAAAAAGTTGAATGATACATAAATCCATTGCTAATGATGCTTATATCATTTTGAGTACAGTATCCCCCATGGTGAAATTCATGATTATGGATTGTCTGACGGAGTGGTGTCTTATATTTATGGAGATTCTTGCTTTTTTTCAACAGATATGCAATGTAGTATTTATCCTCAAGTGTGCAATCAATAATATTTGATGGTATTTCTGTGTCAGTATATGTTAGACCTGCTCGATCGATATAATACATCTCTTTCCATGTTTTTGGATTGATGTGTCCATTGGATTTATTTCCAGTAAGGACCTGTTTGATTATCTGAAAATAAGCACTTGATAACAAATCTCGACTATTAGGATGTTTCTCAACCCATTTAATGCAGCTATCTACTCTTTTTGGTCTTGACAGTAATAGGTCCAATATGAATACCGACTGATATGTTGCCTGAAGATTCGATGATTCATGAGATATGGATCCAAATCCACCATCTTGATTTTGAAAACTTTGTATGAAGTCTATTAGGTCAGTTTTATAGTCAATTTCAATATCGTGCCATATACACATCTGGACAGCCATATAAGTCTTGTCAAGCCAGGCAGTTTCGCCTGTAGTTTCTGCAAATCCGCATTTCTCTACCTGAAGTGATTTAATGTATTTCCTTGTAGCTTTGGTTATTCCTTCTCCCAGTAAGTGCAGGATGCCTGTACAATAATATGTTGGATATATCATAGGTGATGTGTGATGAAAGTAGCTTTGTGATGTTAAGCATTGCATAACAAAATCTTTGAATCTTATTTTGTTGGCTCGGGGCATGAAATTTTTGTTGTTGTTATTAAACAGAATATCTTCCTCAAGTAAATTGTGCCAGGACATAGGTTGTCTTTCATTTTTAGAAATATTTAAAGGTTTGTCAATAACAATTATTAATTAATGAAGTTTTCCTGTGTCCAATGGATAAAGAATACAAGAAATATGACGGAGATCTTCTCCTGACAACCGCTTGTCCGGTGGAATGTGACTATTGCGTATACTCATGCTCCCCTGAGGGGGAATGGATGCCTGAAGACACTATTAGAAGAGTGGCTTTCGAATATACAGAAAATGAGGTGGGTATTAGGATTAGTGGGGGCGAACCATTTCTTGACCTTGAAAAGCTTGAAAGATGTATAAAAATTGTATTGGAGTACCAGAAACCACACGAAGTCCTTATCATTTCTTCTGGTTTCTTTGGCTCAGATGAACAGAAAACACAAGATGCTTTGGAAATGCTCACAGAATATAAGCTTGACACTCTAGTTCTCAGCGTTGACCGGTTTCACCTTGGGCAGGTGCCTTTATCGTCGATAGAGAATATTGTTGTAGCAGCAAAAAAGTTCTCTGTAAAGATTATCATCCGGCTGACCACAGATGAAACAGATCAGAGTTATAAATTGATGGATGAGATCGCTTATCTGGTTATGAAACGCAGGATAAAAATAGAACCGCATCACCAGTACGGTGCATATGGTAAAGCAGAGATTCTTGAACCATGTCTGAGAGAAAATAAGGACAAAAGAGAGGATTATATGCGCAATGCCTTTAATGGTAAGCTGAATAAATATAAAGAACAGTCTCCCAAACGCAGCCAAAGAGATTTTGCTTCCAGTTTTTATCCCACAACATTTCCAAATGGCAATACTTATGCAGATTCCCAGTGTACAAAGGGGTCGTTTATGGGCAATCTAATGAAAAAGCATCTTAAAGAAATGATAGTAGATTTCAAAAAAACACTTCCTGGCTATATTCTGCTGTCAGATAAATCAGATTGCAGTAAGAGGATGCCTGTCCTGCTACCTGAGAGTTACACTGATAGATGTGATTATTGCAGGAATAACCCCAGGACGGAAGATATGCCAAAAGAAGCTATTGGTAGGCAGCTTTTGGTATTGAAAGCGGAAAATATTGATAAAAAAAAGTGTGAGAAAGATAGAGAACTGCTTTTGTCTGTTCAGCTGGATGAATCTGATTTAAATACATTTAATGGAAGAAAGATTATTTCTTTTGTGGATAAGCTTGTTAAAAAAAATAAAAGGTTTGTCTTTTCAAGACCAATACCTAGATGTGTTCTGGGCAGAAAGTATGCTGAATTTATTGACAAGTACAACATGCCAAGGGATTGCTATGAATGCAGGGAACTGTTCTTTGTCATTAATCAAGAGATTGTCAGTTGTAAACCGCTTTCCAAGAAAGGTCCTAAAATCCAATATATGGAAGACAGAAATCAAATATGGGAATTCTTTAAGATATTGAGGGAAGAAAAAGGAGTATGTAATACATGCAAAAAGTGTATTTACTATATCCGAAAAAAATGTGATGGGTTATGCTTTATTTTATAATATACATCTATTCCAACCACAGTGCTCCTGCTTCCAGTGTATCTGGTGCAGTACTTGGTATAACTAATCCATCTCTGACCAATAAATCACCACCCGAAACCTCAAATTCTCCATTTGTCGACGTGATTGAACAGGTTGCATCATCACAGTTGATATTTTCTGCTTGATCTATGACAGAATTGTAATCAGCATCAACACTGGTTCCTCCTCCTTCATCTGTAGTGACCTGCTGTAGTGGATGCCAACTTACAGATGTTGAAAATTGTGTTGCAGCAAATACAAAACTGACCAAAACAAGTATAGCGAGTCCGATAAATATATTTCTGATATTCATTTTATTTTTCCTCCTAATATGGGTAACCATCAAATCTTCTAAGGGCTTTTATGCCCGAGCTTGTCTGAATATGTATCCCTGAGTCTTTTGTATGACCTACATCTACAAGAGCGATGCTGTATGTTATACTGTTTTTAAATATTTTCAAGGGACTGAAATCATTAGGTACACTAGGACTAGTTCTAGCCATCTGGGTTGGGTTCCATTCGACAGCAATCATCCTAGTTTGTGTGCCGTCATAATAACGTAATCCAATATCTTGATAACAGTGCTCATCTGTATCATAATCTGTATCATCCCCACAGCAAGCACCCAAATCAATCGCCCATGCATAAGTACATCCAGCAGCTTCACACCATGCCTGATTTTCGTCGGGATCTTCCCACTGACCTGCATTACAAAAGCTCTGTAGTGTCTCAAACTGATAACATGAACCGGTTGTTTGACAATTTGCATCATGATCTATACAATCTGTATCAATGTCACAGCAGGACAATGTGTCTGTACCGCACTCCCCATTCCTTGAACTGTCATCGCATGATCTGTAATATTCATTTGCGTCGTCACCACAACATTCTGTAACTAAACCAGAGTCATATTCTCCAAATGCAGCTGTCTCTCCGCCAGCTTCCCAGAATAAACCAGAACAATCATCACAGGAGTCTGAATTGTAATCTGGATCAAACCACCAATCAGTGCCACTAGGTCCCCATTCACAGGTTGAATAATCATCATTACCGCCTGGATTAAAACCTGAAATACATGCATGATCTGAGTAACAAACACCATCATGACCAACACAATCATTATTAGTATCACAGCATGCATCGATATTGTTGTCATCAGTCCAAACAACATCATAATATGTGCCTGTCTGCCGTCCATTCATATAGTTTCTAAATTCATTGTTATCGTCTTCACAGCATGATGATGCTCCAGTGGCATCACCGCCTATACTCCATACCGGATAAGGTACTGCTTGCCCGACACAAGTGTCACAATAAAGCTGACTATCGTCATTATCACGCCATACGTGTGCATCACAATATTCATCAAAAGATGCTGTTGACCCTGTATCATGGCAGCTGACTATAGAAGTTGTCTGCGGATAACAAGTATCGTCGTCTGTACAATCAGATTCAGCGTCACAACAAGCATCGCTAATTGAACCATCAACTGCTCCTTCTTCATTCCTATCCCATTCACCTGGATCGTCTTCGCAACATTCTGTGGGGTCAATATCACCTGAAATGCTCCATTTGCCTGCCCCTACACATGCTGTACAGTAGGTTGATGAATCATCATTATCATGCCAAGTATTTGCTGTGCAATATTCATTATACGATACACTTGAACCTGTATCGTGACAAGACCCAGGGTTATAACAGCTGTTGTCATCAACACAATCAGATGTACTATCACAACATGCATCACTGTTTGAACCATCTGTTGTTCCAGCTTCCCATAATTGATTCTCATTGGCATCATCCCCACAACAATTTGGGATGCCACCTATATTGTAGAGTCCAGTTGAACAGGTACTGCACGCGGCTGATGAGGCATCATTGTCATACCATGTTGCATCACTGCAATACTCATTAGGTGTAACACTTGACCCTGTATTATGGCAAGTTCCTGTAGAATAACATATATTGTCATCTACACAATCTCGCCAGTAATCACAGCATGCATCACTATCCGAGCTATCTGTAGCTCCTAATTCTGTTCTGTCTATTTCATCATAGTCATCACCACAACAGCCAGTAATTTCTCCTCCTATGTTGAAAGAACCAGAACCCACACATGCATTACAATATGTTGATGATGCATCATTATCATACCATGCACCACCATCGCAGTATACTTCAAATGAAAAATCGGAGCCTGTCGCAACACATGAATTATCAGAATAACAATTCGATTCATCAACACAATCATTATTATTATCACAGCATGCATCGCTTCCAGATAAATCTTTTGCAGGACCTGCTTCATATTTATGAAATTCATTAGCATCGTCTCCACAACAATTAGAAACATCTCCACCTATATTATATAACTTTGCGCCTACTAAAGCGCCACATGCAGCACTTGAATCGTCTGGTCCATACCATGTCCCACTACTGCAATAACATGTTGAGATATAGGTATTAGCATAACACACATCACCATATACACAATCATTTACACTATTACAGCAAGCGTTATCTGAAGATGATGAATACACGCCTGCTTCTGCTGAACAATCTGTTGTAATTATTCTGGAAAAAGCATATTCATTAGCATCATCTCCGCAACAAGAGGAAATATCTCCTCCCATGTTCCAATGTCCAGATGATCCCCAATAGCAATCACATTGCGCCTGGGAGGAATCCCAATTCACTGTATATGCGGCAGCACTATCCCATTCAGTTCCACCAGCAGCCGAGGCATAACAAGTTACAGCCCCTTCATAAGCGCATTGACCTCCTGCAATACTCGCAGAACAAGTAGCATAGTCTTGTCCACTACCTGAACATGCATATATTCCATTTCCATATGTACATCCAACATAAGTTGTGTCAGTTGCTGCATATATTTTGAACGAAAATAATACAAGTAAAATAATAAAGAAAAACCCCTTTTTTTGAATTATATACATAATATTTGATTTTATTACACTGCTGGTTTATATATCTTACGTGTATTTCTGAAGATTTGTTCTCATTGTAGACTCATGAATATTTAAAATATTTTCCTTTGCCTGAACAACTTTGAAATCATCTTCAATTTCCACAAGAATCTTGTTCTCATCAAATCTCTTTATTATTGGAACTCCTTTATGTATTATTTTTTTAATCATATCGTTAATAGAGGATTCAGTGCGGTTCAATATTTTTGCAATCCTTCCATAGGTTAGCCCTTTGCTTTTTGCGTACAGAACCAAGAATAGTTCCTGCTCAGCTAATGTTAATGGCTGGATTATCTTGTTATCATTAAGTTTATAGCTTTGATCTTTGAGTTCTGATAAACCCATGCACAACTCATCAATTCTCTGGCTCAAAATATCAATCTTTTGATCTAATTCACATAGATATTGATAATTCTGTTGAATCTCGTTTGTATTTTCGTTGATGGACAGACGATGTTCGTCAAACTCATCTTTGATTCTTGTGAAAGCGGATTTGATCCCTTTTTCAATCTTTTTTATGTTATTATGATTATCTCTATTAAACATCAGTTATTTCCACCCTATAAGTACAAAATTTACTGGGTTTAAATATTTTTTGATTAGGTACATATTAAGTGCTGATTGCTCTTTTTTCAAATTCTGTTTTACACATATTATGACATAATACACAAGCATTCTAAGTATATGGATTGTCAATTGAAAATGGCCTCTTATGGTGTATATACAAAGTAATTAAATATTAGTATTGGATTTTATTAAATTGAAGACTTAATATGTTATGGATTATTATACTGCCGATATTTTTTTTAGGAGTGCTGATCTCCTATCAGGATTTAAACCTTGGTAAAATCAAAAATAAGCATATATTGAGCGGATTGATATATATGTTTATTATGCATATATCTGTTCCATTATATCTATATTTTACAGGCTCATTTAATCCAATACTTGTGTTATATATCTTAATCAATTTTTTCATTTCAATAATTATTGGTTTTGGGTTATGGTATGCTGCAATCTGGACGGCAGGAGATGGTAAATTATTCATCTTGTTTTCAAATACACTTTCAATACTTACCTATGATAAAATACCATTAGAATATCTTATTTCATTCTCTTTGATTGCTAATATTTTTATTTTTGGACTTATTATCATGAGCTTTGTCCTTTTATCTAAAAAGAGACATACAAAGAAGATTGCAATTAAAGTGATAAAGGAAATTCTTGATCATAGACAGCTACTTGAGACGACTCTTAAATTTATCTCAATCAGCTGGTTAATTAGGGCATTATTGAATCTGCTACCAATTGAACACATGAATAATGGCATACTTCTAATTTTAACAATGATTACTTTTATGGGTTATCAAAAATTTGAAGAAAAATATAGGAAGATATCTTACTCAATTATTGGCATCTCAGTTGTTATCAGATTATTGATAGATAATTCCATTTTTTCCCTGGGATTCATATATAATATTCTATTATTTCTTTTAATCTGGAGATTATTGAAAAGCTTCCTTGAGGGAACATTGTCGAAACTTAGTTTTAAAATATTTAGTAAGACGATACATGTTAATAAATTGAAAGAAGGGATGATACTTAATGAAGTGATATTGGAACAGAACCAAAGTGTAGAAAAAAAAGATTTTGATAAAAAGGATTCTGATATTGAGAGCATAATTAAAGGCGATTATCATTATCTTAAGAAACCTAAGACAATTTTCCATTTTAATGAAATATTAAAAGAAGAATCTGAAGGATTAACTAAAGATCAGATCAAACAAATCAGAGCAATAGGATTCAAGCGAATCAAAATTGCAAAAACAGTGCCATTTGCACCTATTATTTTTTTGGGCGCTGTGATGACCGCATTTGCTAATGGAAACCTTTTAATAGTAATTAGTAAACTTTTTATGTGAGATCAAGATGGAAAAAAATATTACTATTACTGGAAATTGTGTACAAATTAGTATTAATCCAAAATTGTATCCTATAGAGGTTATTTACTCTGCATCGTATGTTTTTTTGGATAAATATTATATCTTATTGGATGAAGATCACAAAAAAAATGTTTTAGTTCATATTAAACCAAAAAAAAACAAATCTGAGATTTCAGAGGATGAAATGGAAGCATTGGCCGGCGATTTTCTAAATGAATTAATAAATTATGCAGATTACAATGTAAGAGCTAAACAAACCCAGAAAATTAGAGAGATGCTTATACAAAGGAGCATTATCACAAATGATCCTGAAATTTTGAAGAATGATGAATTAAATGATGAGGAATTTAATCATATACTTGATAAGCTTGACGAAGACTATGATGAATTCTTGGATGATCCTAAAGAAATCGCTATCCCATGGGAAGAAAAATATGGTAATAAAACTAAAGATAAATAGGCAATAGACATAGTCAATATTATCCAAATATCTAGTATAAAATGGTAATCTCCTTAAAAGAAAAATTTTACTCAAAAGAGGCTGTTATGAAGTCCATTGAAGATTTCAAAGCAGTAACACCAATCAAATGTGTAAGTGAAGATGGTTCTTTTATTATTCATATATCAAAAGTAGAAGATGTTCCAAATATCGAAGAAGAATTTGTAAATTATGTATTGGCATTAACTCAAACTGAATAAAGATGGATTATACAATAAATAATTATAGAGCAAAAAAAATAGATGGCAAGTATTTTGTTACAACAGATCATGGTAGTTTTTGTGTACTAGATGACGATGAATTCAGAAAACTTAAACAGAATAATATTAAAGACGATTTGAGAAGAAAACTTGAAGAAAGAGAGATTGTCCTGACCAATAATAATATCTCTGAAGCGATAAGACTTCAAAAAAACCGAGATAACTTTCTTTTTAGAGGCACTTCCTTGCATATAATTGTTACTACTTTAAGATGTAATATGAATTGTATCTATTGTCATGCAAGTTCTAAGAATGAAAACGAATCCAAATATGACATGGATCTAGATACAGCAAAAAAGACTGTTGACTTTATATTCCAAACAACAAGCGATAATATTACGATAGAATTTCAAGGAGGAGAGCCGCTTCTGAATTGGAATATTATCAAATATATAACTAAATACGCAAAAGAGAAGAACAAAATTTTGAAGAAAAGACTGAATTTAACGCTTGTCACCAATTTTACGACAATGGATCGTGAAAAGATGCAATTCATTATTAATGAAGGTATTTGTGTTTGCACGTCATTGGACGGACCTAAAGAATTGCATGATCAAAATAGGAAATACAAGAGTGAGAGCAACTATGAGAGTGTTATATACTGGATTAGAGAATTCAAGAAAGAATATGAAAAAATTGATAGTAGGAATGAAATAAATGCATTAGTTACGATAACTAAAGCCAGCTTGAAATTTCCACGTGAAATTGTTGATGAATATGTTAAGAACAAACTAAAGATTATTCATCTAAGATTTTTAAATAATTTGGGTTATGCGCACAAATTGTGGAATGAAATTGGCTATACATCAGACCAATTTATTACTTTCTGGAAGGAAGCAGTAGAATATATTTCTGACTTGAACAAAAATGGTATCAAAATTGAAGAGAGAATGGTTCAGATTATGATCCAGAAAATATCTTCTGAATTTGACCCAAATTTCTTGGATCTTAGATCCCCTTGCGGAGCTGCTATTGGACAATTGACATACAACTATGATGGGAATATTTACACTTGTGATGAAGGGAGGATGATTGGTGAAGATTTATTCAAATTAGGTAACGTGAAAACAGATACCTATAAAGATATAGTGACCTGCGATAAGGCATGCGCGGTGATAAATGCTTCATTGAATGATCAGTATTATTGCGATAATTGTGTTTATAAACCATATTGTGGAGTCTGTCCTGTCTGTAATTATGCAGAACAAGGTAATATTATTGGGAAGATATGTCAAACTGAAAGATGTAAGATTTATTTTGAACAGTTTAATTGGCTTGTGAAAGAAAAATATATAAATAGTAGGACTTAATAGAATATCTTATTAGTATCTAAAACTAAAAAAGAGGCATTATGACTGAAATTCCAAAAATTGGTAAGAAGATTTCTGCATTTTTGAGGAGAGAAGAAGGAAAAATCAGTAAAGATAAATTAATGAAGGTCGGAATTCTCATTACAGGTACTTCAATCATATGTGCAACTAGTGTAATAGCAGACCATACTAATGGTCCAGGGACCGTGGCAACGCATACAAATGATATATCTGCTTCATATAGTGCTGGTACGGGAATTGCAAGTCACAGCCATGATGTACATAGTTCTCATTCAAGCCATGGAAACCATGGAAGTCATGGGAGTCATAACAGTTGGTAAACAAAAAACATATTTTGTATTTGAGTGGAGCATTCGTAATAGTAATTATTATTTTTTTATTGTTCAGTTTATTGGATATAAATCTGCTTGGTATTGGAAGGACTAATTCCATGGAAAGAGTTTATAGTACAAATAATTTCATCTTAGAGCAGACCTGTCAGGCATGGAAAGAGCAAAATCCCAGTTTGTGTCAATTTGAGAATTATTACTCGTTAGAGGATGAATATCTTAATTCATATAAAATCCAATGTGATAAGAATTATTATGAGACTCAGATGATTCGTGAATTGGATATGAATTATTGTAATAATCTGAAGGATCCTGTAAAAGAAGAATGCCTTTATAAATATGATTTAATCTCAAAAACCGACAAAAATCAGTACTTTGAGTTATGTTCGAACTTAGAGGATGGACAGGCTGAATGCAAAGCGTATCTTTTAGGTGATTCTATGTTCTGCAATGATATGAATTCTTCAAAAGACCCAGAAGTCAATAATTTTCATATAGAATTCTGTAAAATATTCAGTTCAAATCCAAATGATTTAAATTGTACCTACTGATTAATCGATAATCTGCTTCTTAATTATGATTAAATCAAATGATTTAATGAACAAAAATGGTGATTTGTAATGTCTGAGCATTGCTTTCAACTTTTAACCATTCATAAATTTAATATTGTGCCACATATTAAAATTGAGTGTTGCATCTATGAATCTTAATTTTTAAAGAACAATTAAGATGTAAGATTATTTTCAAAAGTTAAATTGGCTTGTGAAAGAAAAATATATAAATGGTAGGACTTAATAGTATATCATATTAGTATCTAAAACTGAAAAAGAGGCATTATGACTGAAATTCCAAAAATTGGTAAGAAGATTTCTGCATTTTTGAGGAGAGAAGAAGGAAAAATAAGTAGGGATAAATTAATGAAGGTAGGAATTCTTGTTGCTGGCACCTCAGTCATATGTGCAAGTAGCGTCTTGGCAAGTCATAGCAATGGTGCAGGTTTACAGTATACACATACTAATTCAGACACTTGCATTGGCCAGAACGACGGAGTATTAGAAGCTACACATAATCATGATGTGCATGGAAGCCATTCAAGCCATGGAAACCATGGAAGTCATGGGAGTCATAACAGTTGGTAAACAAAAAAAAGATCTTGTATTTGAGCGGAGCATTCGTTATAGTAATTAGCATTATTTTATTGGTCAGTTTATTGAATATAAATCTGCTTAGTATTGTCGGGACTAATTCCATGGATAGAGTTTATAGCACAAATAATTTCATTTTAGAGCAGACTTGTCAGGCATGGAAAGAGCAAAACCCCAGTTTGTGTCAATTTGATAGCAATAACACTTTAGAAAATGAATATCTTAATTCATATAAAATCCAATGTGATAAGAATTATTATGAGACAAAAATGATTCGTGATTTGGATATGGATTATTGTAATGATCTGAAGGATGCTGAAAAAGAAGGATGTTTTGATAAATATGATTTGATATCAAAAACCGACAAAAATCAGTACCTTGAGTTATGTGCGAACCTAGAGGATGGACAGGTTGAATGCAAAGCGTATCTTTTAGGTGATCCTATGTTTTGCAATGATATGAATTCTTCAAAAGACCCAGAAGTCAATAATTTTCATATAGAATTCTGCAAAATATTCAGTTCAAATCCAAATGATTTAAATTGTACCTACTGATTATATTATTAGGTCTATGGAAAAAAATCTCATCTTGAATCCCAGTCTGAGGATTAATCCTAATTATATAGATTATCCGTATTTCTTATCCATTAACACTATATTGATATCTGGACTTCTTAAAAATTATGGCTTGAATGTTGATGTGATTGATATGTTTGCTCAGCATGATAGCTCTGTTGTAAAAGAAAAAGAACAGATCTTTATTGGATCAAAAACCAAGTTAAATGATTTAATTAATGTCGATTACAATAATATAATTATCATTAACAGCCCCTATCTAAAACTGTTTAGTAGAACTAGAAATGTAGAATTTCAGCAAATTTTATCTTTTTTAAAAACAAAGTCAAAGAAGATTATATTGGCTGACTGTTTTTTTGGGGGTATGCATTATGTGCAATACGATAAAGAAATGATCCATAATAATTATCCAGAAGTGGACCACGTATTCACACATGAATGTGAGAAGGATTTATTGTGTTTTTTTGATAAGAGAATGACATCAACAGATCTTGATGACCTTCCTCTTCCTGATTATGATGCAATAAATATTGATAATTATTTAACATTTCTTAGAACTGCTTCAAATTTCAGTCAGTTTATGGATCTAAATAATAACCCCATGCCCGTTTTTACATCCAGAGGTTGTGTCTACAACTGTAAATTTTGCACAAGTAAGCTTAATGATAGGTTTTACAGGGAATATTCTATGGAATATGTTGAGAACCATTTGAAGATCTTAGAGAGATATAATATCCAGACTATAATCATTTTGGATGAGTTGCCCAATATTTCATCGGAGAGATTGGATATGTTAGTAAGATTATTGAATAAATATGGTTTTAAGTATGAGTTTCCAAATGGTATTCGAGCAGATCAAATATCTGATAAAACCGTAAGTTTGATAGGTAATAATGTCAGTTGTCTAAAAATATCAGCTGAATGTGGAAACGAACATTTTAGAAATTCTTCGATTGGCAAAAATCTCAAATCAGAAGATATAATCTCTTTTGCTCAAAATTGTAGTCTTAGAGAGATACCTTTGTATATTCATTATATGGTCGGCCTTCCAAGAGAAAACCTTAAAGGTATAAATGAAACACTTGAATTTGCTGCTGATCTTTTTGAGAGATTTAATGCAATTCCATTAATACAAAGATATGTTGAATTTCCAGGCACTAAATTTTGTTCGGAAAGCAAGAACTGTGCTGCACTTGATGATAACTATTTTGATATGTTTAGTTTGAAAACAGCACCCTCTGGACCGATTTCTTACGCATTGTTGTTTGAAAATTTTAAACGAAGAATTCAATCAAACTTAAGCAAACTGATTATTAATACTACATATAAATGCAATAACAATTGTATCTTTTGTGCAGTGGGGGACATGAGATATAATCAGTATGATATAGATGCACAGAAAAGAGTCTTGAAAGAGAAGATTGGTTTGGGTATAAAAACAGTAGATTTTGATGGTGGAGAACCTACTATTTCAAAGAATACTGTCAAGCTTATAATCTATGCGAGAAAACTAGGTTACAGCAATATTTCTTTGACAACGAATGGGAGGATGTTTTCAGACTATGATCTAGCTGATATATTTGTTAGGTTAGGGTTGGACTCCATTTTATTTTCTCTTCATGGACCAAAAAAAATACATGATCAAATAACAAATACTGAGGGTAGCTATATTCAGACCATAAATGGAATGGCTAATATTGTAAAGCTTATTAGAAAGCATAATAAACTTACTGACCTGAGGGTTAATGTGACTTTGACGAAGTGGAACATCAAATCTCTTGAAAGTATCTATTCAATTATCAATAATTTTAAGATCAAGGTTATAAATTTACAATTTTTAACTCCATTTGGATCAGCCAAGAAGGTTGACTTGCCTAAAGACGAAGATCTTAGATATGTGTATGAGTTTATTGATAAACATTCTGCAGATGTAAAAATAAATATCGCAAATGCCACTTTCTGCCAGTTGAAGAATTATGAGTCTTTCTTGCATGATGATACTTTAAAATCAGAGAGAAATATGGTATTTATTGGATCTCCAGAATCCAACTTAAAGTTTTTTCTTTCAAAAAAGAGATACAAAGACAAACGATGTTATTACTGCCATTATAACGTCATTTGTAGCGGTTTCTGGTCTTGGGAATAACAATTACTCTTTTTCAACAAGTATAGTCGAATTTTCAATTTTTATCATTTGATTATCGCTGTATTTATCGATATCAACTCCCATAACACACGGTATTTTGAATTCTTGAGCTATAATTGCAGCGTGACTGAGAAAAGATTTCCTTTCAACCAGGATCGCTTTGCACGAAAGGATTGCACCAATGTATTGAGGAAGAAGATCTTTTACTAATAAGATTCTGTCTTGGTCCAAGTTATGGATTTCTTTTGCGTGACTAATTCTTTTTGTAATTCCTCTAATCATGTGTTCACAATTCAGATATATTGGTGAATTACTCCTTTTTTGATATATGGATTTTCTTTTTGTTTTTTTCTTTTGGATATACCCTTTTTTTTTAATAAACTGATGAAAGATTAGATTGTTATAGTCTATACATGAATTATGTAGGTATATGTTTTCAATCAAGGCTAAATCTTCTGAAAACCCTCTTTTTTCAGGATGTTTCTTTTGATACTTCAATTTTGTGTTGTTTGTTAGTTGTTTCCAGTGTTCTTTTGAAATTTTGGTCTGATTTATATTAAATACGTCAAGCTTGAGATTATTAGTAAAATACGCATCAACATCATCACACATTTTCTCAAAAAGTATGTCTTTAGGTGAGAAATACTCATAAAACTCTTCCATATTGAGATCATATTTGCTGACAAATTTTGATATTAAATATGAAAGTATCCCACATAGTATATGGTTGGATATTTCTTTTAATAATAAGCATTTATTAATTTTTTTTAACTCATTTGTCAGTGACGGTTCTTTCATGTATCTTTTGATTGATTTAACGAACAGATCTCTTGCATACTTAGTAATAATCCCAAGTTTTTGCTTAGGAATCTTATCTATTGCGGATTTGATCTTGTCAACTAAATCTTGGCTGTATAAAAATATATCACCACAAATACAGTAATCCTCAGCTTCTATTGTTATATTGAATATACGTTCGACAATTTTAATTATTTGATCTTTATACTGATAAAATTCTTTGACTTCATCATAATTTAACTTATCATATATTATCAGATTTTTCCTTATCTTTAGTGTTATAGGTCTGGATTGAACCACGAAAATCTGGTGTTTATGGTCCACTACCAGTTCTATGTTTTGTGGTGATTCAAATATACTTTCAATCTTATTAACCATGGTTATTAATTTTCTATGAAATGGGGTGTCAGGAAGCAAATCATGTATATTATTTCTGTCTAAAAAGTACTTTTTTGTTTCAAAGAATTCATCCTGTTTTTCGATTAACATGATTTGAGGTGATTTATATTTTGAAAAGATTGTATACAGATATTTTGTGGGGACCATTTCTTGGATTATGATGGACATTCCTTTTTTATCCAGCGAAACGCCTTTTTTCTTGTGGTACATTAACGATGTATTAGAAAATAAACTTGCCCACACTTTTTTTATGGCATCATACAAGTCACTCTTAGAAACGTTTTTAATTGACATAAAAATTCCAGCAAAGCTGGCGTCTTCTGAATCCTCATTTGAATACGATGACCTTACAATCAGTTTTTGGTCTTTAAATGGTTCAATATTCCTATTGATAGATTCTTTTGTCTGTTCATCAAAATATATTGACATAATCTGTTTTTTTATTGTATTAAAATCATTAGATATAATCTTATTTTTATGAAATATTTCTTCAAATAGGTGTTTATCTAATACAAAAAACTTAGGGACGGGTAAGTTGTGTCCATCCATTTTTTGCAGCGAATTAGCCTTATTTCCGAGTGTTTTTTTCATTTATTTACCAGTATTTATTTTTTACATGATACATTTTCCATATACCATCACAGTCTTTCCTTAAATTACAACGTAGACAGAATCCATACTTTTTCTTCTCATTACATTGCTTATTTTCAATACAGTTAAATTCTTTTAGTCCAATTATTACTTTTTTTTCATTTGACCTGAGATCATTATTTTGTTTAACAGCTTTTAGCAAGCAAAGTGGAAAGTCTAAGTAATTTATATTATCCTTGTCAATTATATTGATCTTTTCTTTCAATATTGAAAAGTCAGGTATTAAATCAATAATATCATTTTTTTTAAGACCGACAGCACTCATTAAAGAGAATAATATATCAGTTGAATTCTTTTTTGACATAAATTCGGCAATCTCAACCATATGATCCTGATTGACTTTGCAAATAACTGTGTTCGTGGTGAAAGGGTATCCTTTACTGTTCAGTAATTCCACAGACTTTAATACTTGATTGAAACTTCCGTCAATTCCTGTTATTTGATCATGCAATTTAGCATTATGACCATGTATTGACAAACCAATATTCACTTTTAAAGATATTAATTTGTCAAGGTAATTTTTAGACGAAAGTAATCTCCCATTTGAACGTATGTATATGCTTTGATATCCTATATTCTTGGCATATTCTAGTATATTTATAAAATCAGGATGCATAGTGGGTTCACCCCCTACAATATGCAAATTTTTGCGGAATCTAGGATCTTGGCTTTCTAATTTGTTAGATATATCTTTAAATGAATAAATTGAGGGCATATCAACGCCTTTATTAGAACAAAAAATACACTTATTATTGCATATTTTTCCAATTAACAATTCTAAATCATGCATTCCAGTAAGATTCTCAATAAATTCTTGGTACTTGCTTTCATTAACTTTAATGATTGGTTTAGTTGAGCAGTTGAAAATTGGACTGTCATTATAAACTAAGATGCTATTTATAATCTTTAATCTATCTCTAGGAATTTGCTTATCTATATTTAAAATTCTATTTTTTAATTCGATTGCATTTTTCCTATATGAGAATGGGAATATTTGCAGACTGTTGATATAATTAGCATTCTTAATTATGAAATCTATTGTACCAATAAAGTCTCTTTCATTCTCTGTCGGAAAACCAACAATGTAATTAAGATGTACCCAAATATCATTATTGCTGGCACTTATTATACATTTCTCAATGAGAGAAGTATCCATGTTTTTATTCATAGCACTCAAAACTTCATTTGAACCACTCTCAGCTCCAAAGACAACATAGTCACAACCAGCCTCTTTAAGTAGACTACATAAATCAGAATTAAAGTAGTCTGCAACCCTAAAATTTGAACCCCATTTAACATTGAGGTTCTCCGCTATCATTCTATTACAGAAATCAACAACGAACTCCTTGTCAGAATTGAATAGATGATCCTCAAACTTGAATATTTTGGTACTAAACTTATTTTTATGATATCTGATCTCATCGATTATGTCATCGATCTTTCTTTGTCTGAATTTTTTCCATGAATCTGGTACAGAACAAAAGGCACATTCAAAAAAGCAACCTCTACTGGTTGTTAAGGGTAAAACAGACGGGTAATTTGACATCTGAATGTCTTCTTCCCGAAAATCTGGAAATGAAAAAGACAGTTGATTTTTCTCGGGGAACCATTTATTCATTGTAACTATGTAATTGTTGACTATGTGTATGACACCACTGGTCGTAATTTTTTCATTTTTTTCAATTTGTGAAATTAAATTAGGGATAATGCTTTCTCCTTCTCCTACAATTATAAAATCCATTATTCTTGTATTCAGTATTTTATATGATTCTTGATCATTAAAATAATGTTTTCCTCCTTCAAAAATGATCTTAATTTTGGGTTTCTGGATCTTGATCTCGTTTGCCAATAATAAACTTAAATTTTGATTTAGATGATTTACAAAAAGACATACGATATCCGGATCACTTGATAATACTTTTTTTTTACAGAAATTTATGTATTTCTTAAGTTTGGAATATTTAGGATTACTAAAACTAAATTTTCTGTTAATAATGTTTTCCAGAATCAGGTCACTCTGGTTAATCTTTAAAAAGTACTGGTTCCATATATCTTTTCCACATAATAGATTAAATTCACACCTGGCAACCTCATATTCTTTCTTTTTCAACTCTTTAGCTAAACATGCAATAGGTAATGAAGGTGTGTCTCTTGAAATGTTGGGCATTTGGTTTAAAGAGATTTTCATCATGAATGACCTAAGTTTATTAGTTCTTGGATGTAGTCTTTGGTAAAGCCTTTGAGATCAATATCTTTTTTAAGAGCACTGGAGGTTAATTTAAGGCAAAAGTCCTCCAAAAAGCAGAATTTACACCTCTGTGGATAGCAATATAATAATTGTCTATTCTTAATTAGATTTTCATATTCTTCAATCTTTGAATAAACTTCATTAAGTAATTTCATTGGATGTTGAGTAAATTCAGGAAATTTATGAAAAAGCATCAAATCAAATCGGTTTAGTTCAATTTTGATATTGTTCTGTCTAGCGACAGTTAGTGCTTCTGTAAGATAATCAAAGTTTTCTTTATTATTCTCAAATAACAATGTCCTATTCTTCCACGCTTTGCCAAAAGGCATTACCCTTAATAGTCCGATTCTATCGATTCCTAGCTTTTTGAAGAAAAGCAGAGTTTTTGGGAGCTCGCAAATATTCTTTTTATTAACTACTATACAGACTTTAGTACTAATTTTAAGATTAATACAATTTTTGACTGCGTTTATGCCTTGTCTGAAACTATTCTTGACTTTTGTCAGTCCATCATGTACTTCAGGGATATGTGAGTGTATTGATATATTTACTTCATCCAGTTTTGCATCATATGCTTCTTTAATATAATTGTAATCTGCAAACATCCTGCCATTTGTTATGGTTTTGACATGATTGTAACCTATTTTCTTTGCGTATTTTATTATTTTTATATAATTTGGATGGATTGTGGGCTCTCCACCACTAATCACTAAACTTTTGAACCCATTTTTAGATTCTCTATCAATAATTGTTTTTATCTTATCATAACTGTAATTTTCTTTTATTAAATTTTTTCTGGAAAAACAAAACTCACAATTGCTATTACAAATACCATTAATTAGGATATGTAAGGCTTTTATCTTTTCACCATTAATTATACTTACTTGCTTAGTAGTTATTAGTTCTTTAAATGGGACAATTTCGTTGTCTTTATATTTTTTGAAATAGTCCTGTCTTAATCCAATGCAATCTTTCTTTCTAACGCATTCATCGCATTTGGAAGTGTAGACATAGTCTGCAAAACTCTCTTTATCAATATGAACATTCTTATATCCGTTAAATAAAGTAATATTTTTAGTTCTTTCATTATAATAGTATTTATCATATTTGTCTAATGTGCATAATGGAAGGTGTAGAATTTTAATTTTTGCCGACTGCTCCAAGAATTCAAGAGCTTTCTTTAGATAAGGAATAAGATTTGTGAATTTAATAAGATCTACTTTCACTTCCATTGAAGATATATACCAAAATTGAAAACTTCGTACTCCTTTTTTGTATAGATGTCTACATATTTGTTCAATATCTTGATAGGATTCATTTGATATTAATATAACAGCCACTATTTTAATATCAGTTTTTATTAAATTCTCCATGGCCTGATCAATCAATCCTTTACTATTTTTGATTCCTGTTATTTTATCATAATTTTTGAATGATGAATAACTAAACTCTACACTTTTGATGTATTCTTTTGTTTCCTCAACAAATCTCTTGATTGAAAAAAGGAATAGATTTGTTTTAATTGTTAATTTAACATTATATTTGCCTGCAAATTTCAGTAATTCTAAGAAGTCTTTCCTGATTGTTGGTTCTCCTCCATTTAAAACCACTTCATCATAATCTTTAAATTCTAGGATCTTTTGTCTAATCTTTTGGGTAGATATATTATTCTTATCTTCAGTTTTTGTAGAATAACAGAAATAACAATTTGCATTGCACGAGTTCCCAACAATTATTTCTGCAATCCTTTTGTTGTTGTGATTAGTTCCCATTTTTTATTCTGTTAATTATAAGATCAGGACTCTTAAATACTGCAAATATTTCATTATCTCCAAATAACTGAAAATATTCCTTGCTCATACCTGCACAAATATCTTTTAGAAAACAAGAATTACATACAGTACCTTTATGCCTACCTAATGAAATATTCTTAAATTCGACATATAGATCATCTTTTTCTTTTTCAATAAAAATGCATTTGTAACTTTCATCTTTGATTAGTCTTCGTGTTTCGGTCGCAAAATGCTCAAAACCATTCATATAACATAATGGCACTCTTTCAATACGGAATGTTTTATCATGACTCTGCAGTAATCTCATTGTCTTGAATAATTCTAAATCCATATCAATCAGCTTAGCTATCACCCATTTATTCTCCCATGCTTTGCTCCTCAGATTTTTGTCTGCGTCACCAGGATCCAGATTATTAAATACAAAATGTTTAATCTGTGGATACTCTTTGATTATGAAACCAATAAAATCAGAAAGATATGGTATATTGACGGAATTTATAGTTGTGTTAATATTGACAACCATTTCTAAATCAATACAATTCATGATGCCTTTTATGGTCTTTTTATAATGCCCTTTCTTCGTAGTTAATCTATCTGAGTCTTTTTCAATATGAGAATGGAGTGAAATATGCACATGATTTAACCCATTATTTCTAAGTGATTTAACGTATTCCAGATCACCTAAATTAACTCCGTTAGTGATTATCTTTGGCTTGATGTTAAGTCTTTTAGCTAGAGTTAGTGCTTCTAATAAATACGGGCTTTCTGTTGGTTCCCCACCACTAAATACTATTTCAGTTATACCTTTCTCGTTATAGTATTCTAACCTCTTTTTTATATCTTCTAGATTAATCTCCTGATCAAATGATGGATTTGAACAGAATACGCAATTATTATTGCATTTGCGTGTTATTTGCATATAAGCAGAATTTCTTTTCATTACATTTTTAGGATACCTTGGGCTTTAGCCCAAGTTGTAGTTGGTGAATCCTGCCCTCCGTAAGTTTTTTCTACCATTTTAACTATGAAATATACGCGCGACGAAAATCGGCGCACGCATCTAATCTACCT
>JAIPIC010000001.1 GCA_021734865.1 Candidatus Woesearchaeota archaeon
AACTCCTGCTCAAGCAGCAAAGATTGAGTTAAATCTGAAAAGGAATCGATTCAAAAGTATGATAGAACTTTTGCTCGCTTTTTGCAAAGCGAGAATTTGGCTAAAGCCAAAATTCTATTGCTCATAAGGAAACACTGTCCGTTTAATAGGTAAAGTCAGCTAACGTGGGTTTGGGTAACAAATATATGTAAAGCAGATTTTAGGACTGTAAATTACTTTATTTACAGTAAATTCTTTTTTGCAAAAAGGATTCATCGTTGGGTTTCTCCGTTGATGAATTTGGACATAAATTTTGCTTTTTACAAAGAAGAACCGTTTAACCCACTTAAGTTGACTTTACACGTTTAATATCCTTCACAACTTATTTATACATCAGCACTATTAAATTCAGTATGCTGAGATATTATGATGCATCAAGAAGAGGGCAGGCGACTTTCTATATGATCCTTGGTATTCTGGCACTGATAGTTATGAGCTTATTCCTCTACCAAAAGTTATCTGATGATGAAAGTACGATATCAAAGCATTCCTTTCCAGATTTCAAGCCTGCGGAAATATATTTTGAGAGTTGTCTCAGACTCGTTGCTCACGATGCTTTGGTGATGGTTGGACAACAGGGCGGATATATTGAGGTTCCAACGCCTCTAAGGACAAGAAATACTAGCTATTGGTATGTAGATGAGGTTAATGTCGCACCATTCATATCTGATATTGAACAAGAAGTAAATAATTACATTTTAGAAAAATCATGGGTCTGTTCGGATTACACAAAGATGAAGGAATATGGGTACAATATGACTGTATTTGATATTAAATCCGTGACAACCAAAGTGCTAGATAAGGCTGTTTCAGTGGATATTACTTTTCCGGTTGATATTTCTATGGGCAATTCAGTAAAGAGGTTGAATGATTTCAGTTTTGATTTCAATATAAGGTTGATGGATATGTATAAAGTGGCAAGTGAATTAGTCAACAGAGCAACGGTACAGACTTTTGACCGGTGTGGGGAGGTATGCGAGAACAATCTTGATGTTCATATTTCTACTAGCCAATTTGAGGGTGATGTCCTTGTTGTCGGAGAAACTATTGAGATTATTGACGATGATACAAATAAACCTTATCACTTAAGTTTCGCTATCAATAAGCCATTGTCAGATGCATTTGATGGTTCAAATGACTCCCTTAGGCTTGCGATATTGGCTCCTGTGGATGCAGATCCTGAGTTCCCTTCGTTTGGTGATATGGCAATAAAGCATTTCAATGAAGTCATTCCTTTCGAAAACCATAGCGTCGAAGTGTTCGATTGTGGTGGCCTAAAGGATTTTTTTGATCGTAAGGATCAGTTTGATGTTGCAATCATAACTGGACATATGCATTTCTATATCGGTGCTCAGGACACAGGCTGCTATAATATGGAGGAAGAATTCAATGATGATTTCAGGGACTGGGTCAATTCAGGTAAAGTTTTATGGATAAACTATGACTGTGGTATTGACAACTTTGTCAATTTAATGTACAGACGAACAGTCTTGGCTGGTCTACAGGATAGTATGTCGGATACATATTCAGCTACGAGCGAGGATTATACTGTGCTGGCAAACCCTAACCATAAGATCCTTACCTGTCCTCATAACATTACTCAACAAATAGCAAATGTTGGACATTCAGGTATGGGTAGGATCAGTGTGAATCCTTCGACTGATTTGATCTGTGGAACAATAGATGATGCAAAATTATGGACCGAAAAGCTTGGTAATGGGATGGTTGTATGGGATACTTTCTTCATGAAAGATAATCTATATGCAAATGTCCCGGTCCAGAATGATATACAAACAGTTTTTGGAATGTATGCGGAAAATGTTTTGAATTACCTAGTTACTTCAAGGATGGAGTGGACTGTAACAGAGGGTATGATGCCCATCCTTATTGAACCGATTAATGGTTACAAAATGACTAACAACCCAAAATTCTATTTTGATTATGATTCAAAAGAAGAAGATAATGAATCATATATTCTTCAGATCAGGTTCAGGGACAATGGTTCATTAATTTATGAAGAAAATCCGGTTGAACTTTTTTATATTGAAGGAAAAGGGTTTGAGGTTTCACCTTTTACCGAAGCGATATGGAATACAATCATAAATCTTGAAGGAGATAATGAATTTGAGTGGCAGGTTGCTGCGATTGTAAATGGAACATATTATTGGAGTTCTATTGATAATTCTGATCCAGTAAGTTGTGTTGGAACTAGTTGTGTTTATACAACCAGAAATCAACTAATGGAGGAGTTGAGTAGAACATGAAAAGGATTCTCTTAATCGGTACTTTATTGATTATTGTAATTATGACATCTTTTGTGACTTATAGTGATTGCTGCAAGAAATTCTGTATATCGTCTAATGAGATGGACTGCTGTGGACCTTCTGCATGTCACGAGTTTGATTCAAGTGAATGTAATAGCATCGAATACTGCAATGTGGGATGCTGCACTGATCTGCATGGGATCAAACATGCAGAATACCCACAGGGTTTATGCATTGAGAAAGGTGGTTCTTTTAGTTCAGAGAGCTGTGGAATAAGCTCTGTTTGTACCAGTCGATGATACTTTTGCTCTTTAAGACGTAAATTTACCTTTTGTGAGGATTCATTTCACAATATTTAAATATCAGGATTCTCTCCAGAGATATGGATGCATTGCATTCAGAACATTATAGGTGAAAAATATATGGATAGATTTAACGGTGGGTTCAGACGTAGAAATTCGTTTGCGCCAGTTAAGATAGGAGACGAGATAGACGTAAAGATTGAAGCAGTAGGCGAGAAAGGAGACGGTATCGCAAAGAAAAAAGGTTTTGTACTGTTTATTCCTGATGTCAAAGTAAACGACGAAGTCAGGATTAGAGTCACAAAAGTGCTAAACAAAGTTGGATTTGCTGAATCTTTAGGTGCAGCGCAAGGCCCTATTGAAGTTGACGAGAAACCAACACAAAGACGTGATGACGTTGTTGAGGTTCCTGTCGCAAGAAGAACAGAAGAAATTAACATAAGTGATATTGATACAGATAATGACACAGAGGATTTTGGTGAAGAATTAGATTCATCCGACGATGATGAAGATCAGTCTGAAGAAGACGATTCAGAAGAGCAAACTGAAAACTCTGAAGAAAAATCTCAGGAAGACTCTGATGACATTGATGAAGATCAGTCTGAAGAAGACGATTCAGAAGAGCAAACTGAAAGCTTTGAAGAAGAATCTCAGGAAGACTCTGATGACATTGATGAAGATCAGTCTGAAGAAGACGATTCAGAAGAACAAACTGAAAGTTCTGAAGAAGAATCAAAGGACGATAAAAAACAAGACTAATTTTTTTTTTTCTTCTATTTCTAAAGCACAAATCATACTACGATACTTGAAATCTAAGGTACCTCAATAGTCGGTGTTTCTGATGCATTCATTATGCCCATAGCTTCATAGAGAAATCTGTCTGTTGATCTGAGGATCTCTGTCTCGTTCGACCCAGAAACTTTGATACAATTATTATTATAAGTGACTTCAGTGTCATTGCCAACACCCAGCCAAATTACTTTATACTGAGGGGTGGCATTTTCGCAGTCAAATACTGGAGTATCATCCCCCATTCCTGGATGATCATCTGTAATGGCTGCAAAAGTTGGATAATTAAATAACCCAAATTCCTTACCAATTATTCTATTGAGATGCATCATCGATATTGCAGTTACACCTGAAAGTGTTGGATCCGCGGTAATTATGAACCCCTGGGTTTTGACAAAATGATCATACAGATCGGGATCAACTTCAATGTCAAGAAGTGATTTTGGATCATATCTCATTTCTAAATTCACAAGCTTACTGTCGTTTGTTGAGAATATAAGATCAGTATACCAATAATTACCAATCCTATCAAATTTGTATGTGTCATAATGATAGGAATCATCAGGGGTTATTGTAGAATCTTGACTGAAGTAATAATTTATCACAAAAACCGAACCAATCAGGATTATCATCAAAAAGACTATATATGTAAAAATCCTGATGCTGCTTGGCCTCTTAGCTTTGTCGTCAGCAACATCTTTACTTTCCTTAGATTCAGTTTTGTCGTTTTCAGGATTATCGTTTACGTCTTTAGAATGAGGCATACTATCCCGTTCTCTATCTGATTTAACCCTTACTCTTGCCATTGTATCCCTATTATTCGGTAAAGGAAAGCCTCTTTAAGAGCTGTAAGCTGGTTGGTGGTCTTGGCTTTCATTAATATGCATCCCTCTGAAACAGTCACTTCTGGTTCTTCACCAATCTCAATGCTCAATACTGGAACAAACATCGAAGAGTTTGCACATGTTATTATTGTCGAGTTGGGGAATCTTGAATCCTCACTGGCGATTGCAGGTGGAGGAGCATAAATTGTCATCTGTTCGGTAAGAATCTCACTCATACTGAAACCAACTTCTGCAATATCCCTGATTTCAACGATTGATAGATTAGATGTGTCAAAAGTGATCTGGACCATGTTTGATGTTTTCATCCTGTCAACTGCATCATCACTGATATTGTACTCTTGTACTTGTTCTGGCAAATACCTGAATGGTATCTTCATGTCGTCGAGAATCCAGAAATTGCCCTCTCTGAAAAAGGAAAAATTACCGATCTTCATCTTCTGCTGACTATCTGTGTACATAAAACCAACAATGCTGGTTATCATTATTAAAGCAATAAAAGCAGTAAAAAAAGTGGTCATAAGCTTTTTTTTCTTATCAGAGCTTGTCTTTCTTCGTCTCATAATAAAAAGATAAATTCAACGGTTTTTATGTTTTATGTAATATTATCTTAAAAATTAGTATCTTAATCATCCTTTTTTGGAACCCACAAAGTGGTCTTCATTGTGACATACTTTCCCAAGCCATCATGGAACTTATTCACATTTGATGTATAAACGTCTTCAGAATTAACATTCAACTTATAAGTAGTATCCTCTTCTTCATGGAATGAAACATCAGAAATAGAACCACAACATTCTACATTATGTGTTGAGTTGTATGGGACAATATATCCTTTCTTTCGAGGCGTGACTGGATCAGCACATACGTCTCGAACAGTATCATCATAGAAATCACATCCATTTGCACCTTCACATGCTGCAACGCAGAAACCGTCAGAGTTGCTACTAGTACAATCGGCAAAACATACTGTTCCAGTTGGTTCCATTTCCATATTTATGACACGATTTACAGACAAATTTATATCAGGAACCACTTTTGATTCGTATCCTGCTCTTCTGAATATAATATTATAATACCCAATATCATCAAAACTTGCATTATTTATAAGGAACTCACCGTCAGAATTGGTGGTTACTTCAATCCTTGTTTCTGTGTTATTGTAATAAGCTTCTGTATCCCTCCAAATCTCAACTGATACATTGTTTAGGGGAGAAGTACTTGAGTAGACTGTTCCAGACAGGGTTCTCTGGCAATCGGAGTCATTCTCATCTGTAAATCCATCACAATCATCGTCGACCCCATTAAAACAGTATGAAGGTAAAGATGGAACGAACCCTACTTCTGCTTCAGTAACGGGGTAGGAATTTTCATATACACAGTTCTCACAGCATAAATAGATTGGGAAATTAATTTCTCCAGGAATAGAAGCATGGCTGTTGAAATTCTGTTGGAGACCGATAACTTCTGTCTCCTCGCCAGTAAGATATGCAGTACTGCAGGGAGCTGACTGATAATGGCATGAAAAACTTTCATCATATGATGTAACAGGAATACCCGCTTTGTCAGACAATGTGCGAGTCCATTTAATATTGACATCAGTTGGGAAATTAACCTGATCGTATAGTTCTATGTGACTGTTTTCTGAGTTAGCATCAAGATGGAACAAAGGTGTGGCATGTGGATCTGAAGCGTCAACAATCTCAAGACCAACTACATTTCCACAGCACAATTTATAAGGATAAAGAACAGAATATATCGGTGTGTGTGAACTCAAAATCGTGTGAGCATCAGTATAACTAGTCATTTCAATTAAGCTAATCTCATATAGATCGGTACAAGTTTCAGTGTTTGTTATATTGCATATTAAATGATTGATAGGGTTTTCAAGTGCCATAGAATAGACAACAGCAGATAAAACTATCGACAGGAATATTAGTAAGAAGACTCTGAGTAATGAATTTTTTTCATACGATGAGTGATTTATCATGCAACTCCTCCTTTTTATTGTAATTTACCTTTACTTATATATATAGTTTTTGAATCTCTGTTATTAAATAACAGAATGTTATAACAGAATCTTATAGCAAAAATTAATGGCTCAGGATTGGGAAAATACTAAATGAGCTGATAATAGGATTATTTAGGATTATTCTTCATGATTATTTTTTAGCCTACAAGTTTAAATATTTAACAATAGTCTTATATATCACCAGAGATTTAATATTTACTGTACTTTCAGAATTTACTAAAAATAATAAAATATAATGGACCCGATAACAAAAGATTTCAATGAAATGGTGCAAAAGATAGGGAATCCGGTCGGTGCAGATTCACTTGTAATGTCAATATATGCTATCTTATACCTTGCACCTGGACCGGTTGCTATGGAAGACCTGGCTAAAACAACAGGATACAGTCTTGCATCAGTTAGCAGTAAAACAAAGATGATGGAAACCATGGGTCTTATTGAAAGAAGGAATACACCTGGCACAAGAAAGCTGTATTATTACATGGAGAAAAATCTCACTGAGATGTTCAAGAATTTCTTTATCAAAAAAGAGAAGACGCAGGTTGCAGTTGCAAAACAAATGCTTCCACCCATAATTAAAAAATATGAAAACGAAAAATTATCAGATGAAGATAAGATTAAACTTAAAAATATGAAAGAATATTATAAGTGCATACTTAAATTTGAGAAAATCATACAGGAAATTGTCACGATGATTGACAAGCAATAAGAAGATGAAAAAAGCCATAATAAAACTGGACAATGTTTGGAAGACATACACAATGGGCAATGTCAAGGTCCATGCTTTGAGGGGACTCAGTCTGACAATTAAGGATGGTGAGTTCGTATGCATATACGGTCCTTCAGGCAGTGGGAAGTCAACTGCGATGAATATGGTCGGTTGTCTTGATATTCCATCTCAAGGAGATATCTTCCTCAAGGGAAAGAATATCGCTCACCTCTCAGAGTCTGACCTTGCACAGATCAGGGGAAAGACGATTGGATTCATTTTCCAGCAGTTCAATCTTATTAATACACTATCAGCTCTTGAGAATGTTATGCTTCCGATGGTCTTTCAAGGTTACAGTGAACAAGCAAGGCGTGCTCGGGCAATCAAACTGCTCGACATGGTTGACTTGGCAAAGCGTATGGACCATAAGCCAACTGAACTCAGCGGTGGTCAGCAGCAAAGAGTTGCTATTGCTAGAAGTCTGTCAAACAATCCTGAAGTGATACTGGCTGATGAGCCCACTGGTAACCTGGACTCAAAGACCGGGAACAAGATCATGGATTTCCTGAGAACCATGAATAAAAAGGAAAAGAAGACTATCATAATGGTCTCACATGACCAATCATTGGCAAAATATGCTGACCGGATCGAGTATCTTCGAGATGGAAGCATCATTGAAACCAAAAACAATGGAAAAAGGTGATAATATGAAAAAAAAATTGATTGTGATATTGTTGCTTGCTGCAACAATCATTAGCATATTCGGATATACTGTACATGGCGATGGCACTTTTGCAAATATTGAAAGTACGCTGCTAAGCCAGGATCCTGATCCGTGTGAACCTGGCAGTTTTGTCGAGGTGAGATACAAGATAGAGAATGTGGGCAATTCAGTTGCCAAAGATGTTCAGTTTGTCCTTACACCTGAGTATCCGTTCAGTTTCTTCCCGGGTGAAACTGGTGCCAGAAAGTTGGGAGACCTATATATGAGACAGATAGGAAATGATGCTTATGTCCTCTATTATCGTTTGAAGGTTGATTCTGATGCAACGGACGGAAGTTTCCCAATACGGATGAAATATTCTGTCAATGGGGGGAATTACATTAATCTTGAAGAAGATATGCTCAGAGTACGACCGACTAATGCTATCCTATATATCGAGAAGGTAGAACAGGAGCCAGAGATATTCACTCCCGGTGACAAGTCAAAACTGAGTTTACGTTTGAAGAATACTGCTGGGACCTCCCTGAAGAACATCAAGGTGGTAATATCCAATGTCCAGGCAACAGGAGCAGCTACTCCATCACCGCTTCCTATGTCACCTGTTGGTTCATCTAATGAGATGATCATTCCAAAGCTTGGTTCAAATCAAGTCACGAATGTGGTTTATGAGATGATTGTCGATCCGGATGCAGAATCAAAAATATACAAGGTTCCTATAACTTTGTCCTACAGTGACAACTTTGGCCACAATTATACTAAAGAAGAGGTTATCAGCATCGCTGTGCATGATAATCCGCAAATCTTTGTCAAACTGGATGACACAGACATCAAGATGAGCGGTCAGACAGGCAGTGTTAGTATCAAGGTAGTAAATAGGGGTCTTGAAGACATTAAGTTCGTGAGTGTGAAGCTGGATGATTCTGATGCATTCAAGAAGATCGGTACTGATGAGATATATTTAGGTAATATAGATTCTGACGACTACGAGACTGCTGACTTCAATATACAAGTCCAGGATACTGGAAAAGTAAGTCTTCCAATAGTTATTACCTATATGGATTCGCTAAATACAGAATACATGGATACGATCTCGCTTGATCTAAACACCTATAGTCAGGAAGAATTAGAGCAACTGGGGATCTCTCAACAAGGTAACTCCAACGGAATGATCATTGTTGTAGTAATTATTGTACTTGGCCTGGTTGTCTGGTGGTTCATGAAGCGCAAGAAGAACAACAAAGACAAGGAGATCGAATAAGGAAGAATAACTCTTCCTTTTTTTAATATGATACTGGAATACGTCCGGATGGCTGTCCGGAATCTGGGCGGTAGGAAGCTTAGATCATGGCTGACAATGCTTGGCATATTCATCGGTATCGCTGCAGTGGTCTCTCTTGTTGGGATGGGAGAAGGGTTAAGGATAGCTATTACCTCCCAATTTGGTTTTGTCGGCTCAGATGTGCTGACAGTCACTGCTGAAGGGCTTGCGACTGCAGGTCCACCTGGCACAGGAGCACCAAATCCACTTTCTGATAACTTGGCTGCAAAGATTGAAAAAATACCCGGTGTCGAGGCTGCTATTAATAGATACTTGAAGTCCGGGACTCTTGAATTCAACAACAAGCAGGGCCTCGGTTTTGCTATGTCCGTTCCTGAAGGTGATAACCGGAAGATTATGATGAAGATGCTCAACCTTGAGGCTGAGCAAGGCAGGCTGCTCAAGGATGGAGATGGACGGAAGGTCCTTCTTGGAAATTCGTACCTTGATAAAAGTCAGTTTGGCAAGCCCATATCGTCTGGTGACTATGTATACCTTAATAGTATAAAATACCAGGTCATAGGGATAATGAAAAAGAAAGGTAGTTTCCTGTTCGATCAGGCTGTGCTTGTTAATACCAAGCAGTTGCTTGCAGATTTCGGTGATGACGGCACTACTAATATCATCGCTGTCAAGGTGATTGATGAAAGCAGGATCGATAAGGTCAAGGAAGATGTGGAAAAGCTTCTTCGAAAAGAGAGGGACGTCAAGGTCGGCGAAGAGGATTTTTCGGTTTCAAGCCCAGAACAGACTTTGGAGCAGATGAATTCAGTCTTGGGTGCTGTGCAGTGGTTCATCGTCATCCTTGCAAGCATATCCCTTGTGGTGGGAGGGATTGGCATAATGAATACTATGTATACATCTGTCCTCGAGCGGACTAAAGAGATAGGAATATTGAAGTCTATCGGTGCCAGGAACAGAGTCATCTTCCTGCTGTTTTTCCTAGAGTCAGGTTTTCTTGGCCTGGTTGGGGGAATAATCGGTGTAATTTTGGGAATCACACTTGCATACGGACTGGCATATCTTGGAAGAACATTGCTAGGCGCAGATCTGATTCAAGCAAGCGTCTCAATGGGATTAATATTTGGTTCGTTGAGCTTTTCATTTGTTATTGGCACTTTGGCAGGATTGCTTCCAGCATATCAGGCTTCAAGAAAGCATCCTGTTGATGCATTAAGGTTCATAAAATAAAAGGTCCATAAAATGATGCAATATGATGAGATGAAATATTCGATAAAGAACATCTGGAGTCGGAAGACTAGAAGTTTTCTTACTTCTCTGTCTATCCTTATCGGTGTTATGTCTGTATTTGTAATTGTCAGTTTTGGTCTTGGACTCAACTATTATGTTGACACGATAGCGGCTGAGGCTGGAGTTGACAAGCTGTATGTACAAGCAGCAGGCATAGGTGCTCCTGGAACTGACGATACATTTGCAATAACTGCAACAGATATCAGTTTCATCAGTAAGATTAAGGGCGTAAACGAGTTTGCAGGAATGTACCTGAATATCGGGAAGATGGAGTCTGGGAATGATAAGCTATTTGCTTTCGTTGCCGGATTTGATATGGACAAGCAGGACTTCATCGATGAAGTGTTTACTGTTTCAGTCGAAAAAGGTAGAAATCTCAAGAGTGGAGAAGTAGGAAAGGTTATGCTCGGGTATAACTATCAGGTCAAGGACAAAGCTTTCAGCAAACCAGTAAAGCTGGGGGACAAGATTGATATTAATGATATGCCATTTGAGGTTGTTGGTTTCTATGAAGAAGTAGGCAATCCATCTGACGATGTGAATGTTTATATGACAGACAAGGCGTTTGAACTGCTTTTTCCAGATCACAAGGATAATTATGGATATGTGATGTTGCAGGCCGATAAGAACGAGAATGTATCCGAACTGGCTGACAAGATTAGTGAGAAATTCAGAAAATTCCGTGGAGAAGAAGAAGGCAAGGAGACATTCCATGTGCAGACTTTCGAGGATGCTCTTGCTGTGTTCTCTTCTGTTACAAATATCATCGTGATAGTACTCGCATTGATCGCTGCCATATCAATCTTTGTGGCAACCGTTAATATCATGAATACCATGTATACTGCAGTTCTTGAGAGAACAAAAGAGATTGGTACTATGAAAGCGGTTGGTGCAAGAAATAGCGAAATCATGTTCATGTTCATCTTTGAATCTGGTGTTATTGGCTTAATTGGCGGAATCATCGGAGTGATCTTTGGTTATCTGATCGCATCTGCAGGAGGAAGCCTTCTTGCACAACTGGGCTATTCAATGTTTGCACCAATCTTTCCATGGCAGTTGTATGCTGCATGTATAACTTTTGCATCTGTTATCGGAGCAGCAGCAGGTGTGCTTCCTGCGATGCAGGCTGCAAACCAAAAACCTGTCGACGCATTGAGATATGAATAAAAAACACCTTGAGCAACAGACCACCACACACTTCAAATGCCCACTGATTTGCCACTGACAGGTGGTTAAAATACGAATATTTATAAAGAAATATTGATTTCTGCATTGTATGGATGAACTATTAGAATATTATTCAGTTCAGGGAGAACTGCTTGGATGCATGGAAAAGAAGAGGCTTCATCAGAAAATGCGAAGCGAATTCGCCAAAAACGGAGAAGTCAGTGTGAGACATAAGGATGTCCGACTGATACTTATGACTTCAAATGGCAGGTTGATTCTTCAGCGAAGATCCAAATGGAAAGGTGACAATGCTGGCTTGTGGGACAAGACTATCGGCGGCCATGTAAGAAAAGGAGATACTGCAGACATAACCATATTAAAGGAGTGCGCAGAAGAATTGGGAATTCCTACGACTGTTGTTGAAGAGAAGCATTTCAAAGATACTGTTGCTACAACAAATCTAAACATCCTTGGTGTCTTAACAAAGCTTGTTTATCTTGATAATTTTCATTCAAAGAGGACTCATAAGAATGAAAAATGGGTAGAAAAAAGCATGAGTCAATTCTATATTGGGTATTATGACGGTCCTATCAGATTCGTTGACAATGAATCATGCGGCATCCAGACTTTCACACTAGATGAGCTGGAAGATGATATGAAAAAATATCCAAGATTATTCACAAATGATATGAAATATATTCTTAAGTTCAAAGGAAAGATTATTCCTGCTCCTAGGAACATTCCAAAAGTTTTGAATGATTAATCATTATTTGTAAAGATTGGTAGGGTTATTATGCTAGTGAAGGAGGAATATTAATTTATCATATCTAATTCATTCTCTTAAGATACATGTTGATCTTCTCGATTATTTTAGTCTTGAGGCTCTCTGGTAGATTCAGTTCAGATATATCTGCTGTCGCATCTATCTTCATCGGATGAGTCAGGTTGCTGCGATGACTCCGACCAGCTAACTTAAATTGTCTCTCAAGTTCAATTGCTTCTGGTCTGCCAAATAACTTCAGAGCAGGAAATTTGCTGACTGTATTTGCGCCTGAATTCAGGAGATATGCAACTTGGTTCACTTTGTCTGCCCAGATTCCACACTGGATTATAATTTTTGGGAAATCCAGACGGGTTTTTGATATCCACCATCCCTGATATTCTTGTGGGGGAGATTTGGTATTCTCATAAGCGGTTCCCTTTTGAGGATTGAGGGCATAATAATGGATGACAGATATCTTAAATCTCTCAATAAATTCTTTCAATAAGTCATAATCCCCCTTGTTTTCACCTAGACCAAGAATGATCGTGACTGAAGTCTCAAGGCCATGCTTTAGTGCCAGATCAAGAGTATTTTCTATGTCAGAGATTGGTTTTGACGGGCAGATCTCATCATGCAGAGATTGCCTTGGAGTTTCAAGAGCTCCCACAATTCCTCTAAGATAAGGTTTAAACCTGGTTATCTGCCCCTCTGTGAGAGGGCCTGCGTTAAGCCAAATCCCTTGTTTGTGTATTATGTTAATAAGCTTGAGCAGGTTCTCAAGCTCGTCTTCATCAAATGCTTCATGACCGCCTGATAACTGGCCGAAATCCCAGCCAAACTTCCCAAGAAGATATACTTCAGCAAGGACCGATTCAATACGTCTTCTTGCCTCATGAGGTTTCTTATTTGATGGTTGTGTAGACATATAGCAGTATTTGCAATCTCTAATAGCACAGTACCAGCTAAAGAAGACTGCCCGCTCAAAGTTAGTCCTACATCCAAAATTTGAAAGATAAAGCTTTTCTGCCTTTTTCCTCTGTATTTCCAAATCCATGAATGAATGAGAATTTCGGTTCTTTTTAACAGTTATGAATTTAATGAGTCTTATTTGTCTGAGTTGGGTAGACAATTGCCTAAAAGATAATCATCACTCCTCGCCAGTAGCAAAAATGAAAACCTATTTAAAGAGATGATTATTGACTTAATTTATGAATGATACATTTATGCCATATGATCCACCTGACTGTCCAGAATTGCTCAGGCATGTAATAAATAGTTTCAGGTTCGATGGAAAATTTGATCCATATTCTGATAATACTATGAGACTTATAACACATTCTGCTGACTTGGCACACCAATTCCACAAGGGTCAGACAAGAATCACTGGAGGCCCATATACAACCCACCTTAAGGAGGTTCTGGGTGTCATTTTTGATTCATTGGATGAATATAATCAGAAAGCTAACCATCATGTAAATCTTCCAGCACACGTAATAATTACTGCAATCCTGCACGACGGGGTAGAGGATGAAGAAGGCCTGAGTTTTTTGAACAAACAGCTAAAAGAAAATGGGAAAGGTCCAAAAATTGCAGCTTCCATAAAAGAAAGAATTGTGAATAGGAGAGCAGAAGTATTGGATACAAGGATATCAGAGCTATCTGATATTGTCGAGCAGACAATCCCACATGAGAAACATCCTGTCTATGCAAATCTAATCAAGAACGTTAAAAATAGAGTCGACACACTGACAAGATATGAAGAGAAATATCTTTTTCATGAATCGATGTACAAAATCTTTGATATATTACCAGACCGCCAAGATGATCTCACTTCATTGTTGGAAAGGGCTCTTGTCAAACTTAGTGATCGAGTCGCCAATCAAGAGGACAATCGTAAGAGATATGGTGAAACAACCGGTCAAGAATTGCAGACCTACCTAGAACAAAATGAGATGCTTATCCAGCGATATGGTAATATTGATCTATTAAGCAATCAGAGTCTGTCTTATGCCAAAGCGACTCATTCTATATGGAAATCAATTATCGTCCTGGATGCCATAGATAGAGGGTTGATGTCGAAATACAAGCATTTGATTGAAAATGATAATATTGAAAATGATAATAATCAGTACCATAAAGCGCTGCTCGGGATGATTGTTAATGTCAGACAGAGATTATGCAGGTCTGTCTCAAGACAAATAACATTCATTAAGACTCAAATTGGAGAAAATTATTTAACTCAAATTGACAAAAGTAATGCCTACAGTAGAGCATACGATTCTAAAGATTCATTTAAGCCCATGCTTCAGCGATGGCAGAAGTCAGATCAGTCCAAATCATATCTCAAGGATCTTGAAGCCAACCCAACTAAAAGTGATCAAACCTTTAGAGATATGATCAGTTTTCAGTCCCTTGTATCAACATATTACTTTAGGAAGGATTTTACATCTAAAATGACGGTAGATGTGTACAGTTGTCTTGATAATCCTGCGAATATTCTAGTGTTACCAGCACCTAAACATCACAGAACTTAGAATACAGCTAGAACAAAAACTGTAAACAACACAGGTCTTATTCCGTATTTGATGACGTTTTGTAAAACGTCTTTGATTTTTGGATTTGTCGGCATGATTTCATCATAACCGCCTCCATAATTCTCCCAACTGATGTACTAAAACATATTTTAATATATAAATGTTACTATTCTGTATACTAAGTTGATGGGCTTCTATTACACCCGTCCCTAGTTCCACTATCAATGGGCATTCTAAGAATTTGGTGTTGTTTTTTTCAGACTGTAATTCTGAACTAATCTGGAAATAACAAATCTCAATTCCAAAACACATAAATACTAAATTAGTACTAATTAATTAATTCATTAGTAATGCTTTAGATATAGGGATTTTACCGTCAATGTACACTATGGTATACTAAGCTATTCAATCAAAATATTTATATACCAATAGTACTTTTTTATCAATGTTTTAGTACTAAACAATTTTTTATCTTGGTGACTGAATGGTTAGAGTTGTAGTAAATAATGGGCAATACAAACTTACGATCCCTAAGGATCTAGCTAATTCTAAAAGGTGGACCAAAGGAACCAAGCTTCGATTTGTAGAAGATCTCGACGGGCGAGTTTTCATTGTCGAACTCGAAGGAACAGAAAAGGTAAATGATGAACTGGAATAATTCAGATATACAGGGAACTGGACCTAAGATAAGTCCAACTAGGGTGCTAGTATTTGCCATCTTAATAGGGGCCATAATGCTTGCGGTATACTACTCTGGTCCAAGCCACATTGCCCGCTCACTGGAGATATCACCAGCATTCGACACTGAGAACAATAGGCTTATTGGTAATATGCTACTTTCTGAGGGGGACTTTGATGCGGGCACACATATTCGAGTCACATTGGATAACAAGTCAGCTACGATGACCACTGGATTACTTAGGGAGCTTCTTTGGCCTAGCGCAGGATACGGATACGGTTATGGTTATTTAGATATGGCTCAATTGGACCTATCGATCTTCGATTTGAATGTGTCAGAATCAGGAATTTACACATTACTTGTGGAGATTCTTAAGGAAGGCAATGTTATGTTCAGTGTTTCATCTGAACTAAATATAACCCTTAACAAAGTACCAGCTTATACTGGAAATTTAAGCGTTATCAATCTTTACGTCAATGAGACCACAAGCATTGATGCTTCACTCATTTTCTGGGACCCAGACGATGACAACCTGACTTTTGGCTGTTTGGCTGGTCAGAATATCCAATGTCAGACAAGCACACCAAACTACTATGTAGAGATTGTACCTGAAGATAATTTTACTGGTTCATCATGGATAGTCTTCAGCGCATCTGACGGGCTGAATACCAGCACTAGTCCAGAGATTAGGATAAATGTCCTTAATGCTCTTGAAGAGACTGATCAAGGTGAAGATATGCAGTATACAGCTACTGTAGGTAAACCTGTTAAGTGGAAGAAACGGATCATTTCTGACGGATCTGATCTGAATGTGAACATTCCTCCTGAAGCAAAATCAATCAGAATAGTAGATAAGACTGAGAAAATGAATCTGGAGGATGCTACACTTGTCACTGTAAGTAATGTCTCAATGGAACTTGATGAGCATGAAAATGTGGTTGAATATATCGAGATCAAAAAGGAGATTGAATCTGGAAATAGGGCTGCAGATGAATCAGAAAAAAGCAATGAGGACGCAAGAATATCTGGTGATACCACCTCTGCAAGTGAAATGGATAAAATAAGAGATAACAGTACTAAAACTAAAGAATTGCAACTGGAAGAACTTTCTAAAGAAATCAACATAAATATTAATGATGTTATCGAGGGGATTGCTCCTTCTTCAGAGGAAGAGAATAAATCAAAAGAACTTGCTGTTGAAAACAATAAAACTTCACTAATAGATTTGTATTATGAGACTCCTGCACCAGAGATGGATGAAGAAGTCATAGTAAATACGAGTGAAGTATTTAGGAAAGACGTCGTTGTGCATTCTAATGCTTCTCTGCATTATAACAATATCACTGCATTCAGTGATGTACCTGAAACAAACAGGTCAAAAGTCCGCTTATACTGGAAGATCAATGGTTCCAGAGTTGATGTAACAGATGACGAAAGATTCAATGTGAGGCTTACTGACACAAATAATAACCTGCTTATAGACCGGATTTACTGGACCGTACCGCAGCTTAGTGAACAGTTCTTTGAGATTTCACTTGATTTATTGGACTTAAGGATAGTGGATACAGCAGTTTCAAGCAACTGGACAGTTTTCTTTGAAACATCCGAGAGTTATGAGACACTTTATATTAAAAATCTTAACACAGAAGATATTTCTTATAACTCCCTTTATGTTTGGACAGGTTCGACATGGAATCCAAAGGACCAGATTACTAACCCAAACGTAGGAAATAATTATACCTTGTCTACCCCATGGAATGGCTCAGAATATACAAAGGGTAAGATAGTCTTTACAATTACAAATGTAGAGAATTATAGATTGAATTTCACATTTGGAACCTTGAGTACGATAGCTGAAAACTTTGATTACTATGAATATAGAATAAATCCAACAACACAGAAATTCAGTATGGATTTTAATAATCTGGAGTTTTATTATTATCTCTGCTCATTCAATGAAAGTTACTGGGAGTGCAATCCTTCAGTTGGAGATTATGGATTTAATGGATTCAACAGAACACTAGACGGAAATGAATCTGAGCATTATCTTAGGCTTCCTAAGAATTCGTCTGTAATGAGCATGAATATAACTGTTGAGCCGCTGTGCAATACCTCCCTATTTTCGTACAGTTATGCTGGCAGTGTTGGAGAGACCCATGTCACGTCTGCAGACATAAGTACAGATGATCTTGAAGAAATGCTTGTAAGTTCAGACACTCTGCTAAGAACGTATGATACATCAAAGATTAACATATGGAATTTCACAAGCCCATACACGATAAATGATATTGTATCTTCAAATATTGATGTTGATTCTGCATTTGAAGAGATTATTGTTACCGCAGACCTTAATCTATTTTTACTTAATGCATCTGGACAGCAAATATGGAATATCAGTGATGAAGTTGATTATACTTCTGCCACATCAGCTATTGTCAAGACAGTTATCAATAGAACAAGATACGATCAAGAAAACGCTTCGGGTATTCATTGTATTGGATGCGACAACAATAATTATGAGGTTAGGTATTCTCTGCCTTACACTGTTTCAGATCCAGTATCATCCATGTGCTTTATTGAAGCAGCATACAATTATCAGGGAACAACACAAGGCAACTTAAAATTCTTACTAAACAACACGGAAAGAACCGTCAATAAATACAATATATTCACTTCCAATATACTCAACTACAATAACTCTGATGGGGTCGCAGATAATTTTGAGTGTTTGGGATGTAATTACAGTATGCTTAGGCAGCAGTTCAACTTTGAGTTTGATCAACCTGTAGATGCAAATGATTGTTATATTCAGACTGGCATCAATTACGTCGGCTCTAACAACCCAAATATATCTCTCGAGATTCAGGATGTGACATATGATATTGATGAATCAGTCATAACAACAGAGGATGAACAGAATTATTATAATTTTACAGGAGTGGGCCCTACAGTCTCAAGATGCATAGGTTGTCAGGATTCAAATACCAGAGTTATCCATAATATTGATTTTACCTTCGAGGACAAATCAGATAAGTTTTGCTATGTGCAGTCACCATTAAATTACAGGAACAATAAAAATGGAAGCCTTTTCTTTGAATTAAACAATACCATTTACAATGTCGATACATCAGCAATAAGTCATACAAATGAACAGAATTTCAACAGGACTGATAATATTGTTGACAGTATTATGTGTGTTGGATGTTCTGACTATACAGATTCTGCATTTACACTTAATTACAATATCTCAGATCCAGTAAATGCAAACTCATGCTATATCGATGCATTGTTTAATTTTAAGGGGAACAATTCCGGAAACCTCACACTGGAGCTCAACTCAAATACATATGATATTGATGAAACAAAGATCACAGAAAGCAAAGTTATGGAGTACACATATGATAATTATCTTAATACATCTTCAGGCCAGATCGATTTCAACCAGTTAGGATTCCTTGGTCTTGTGGAGTTCAGCCTTGAAGATATAACTTTCCCTGAACCTATGGCAGCCGGTGAATGTTATGTGAAGACTGCTCTTTGTTATAATGGTTCTAAGACAGGTCAACTACTTCTTTCATTCTCTTCTGGGGGTGAATATGAAATCAATAATACAGACATTGTGAAATGTGAAACTAAAGATAATTTTTCATGGATAGAAACAGAAGTCCCATGCGCCAAGATTAACTCTTCCAGTACTGTGTCTATGTATTGTAATGATAGTTGCTCTGGTGCAAACTATTACAGAATGATGGTAGATAATAATACTGTTGCTCCTAATGCTGTTTATATTTCTGATGAGTGGTATTATCCAAATACGGACTTTAATTATACATATATGCTGCACATCTGGACCAATGCTTCATATGTATCAAACTGGACCAGGACTGAAGTCAATTGTTCAGACGTAACACCAGGATTGAATGTCACGTTCAGTTGTTCAGATTGTACGGATGATAATGCATTCTATTTAATGGCTGACCAAAACTCAAGTGGTAATTCACATTACAAAAAAAGCAGTACCTGGTATCCTGTCCTTTATGCGGACCATCTTGTGAGGTTTTATACAAATACTTCGCTACGATACGATTATATTGACACAGAAGTTGATTGTAATGATCTTAATTCTTCCACGAATGTTTCATACTTCTGTGTTGGTTGTACAAATGTGTCAAATTATCAGATCATGATGTCAAGTAGCAGTTCAGGGAACGCGTCTTTTTCAATCAATAATGGTACAACTGTATCCACAATAGATGAAGAGGATACTCTAACAAGGTTAAGGATCAATAACAGGCTTTTTGACTGGATTTATACTGAAGTGAATTGTTCCTTGATAGAGAATGCTGTAAATATCACTTATGAGTGCGATGGATGTAATGATTCTAACAATTTCCACATCATGACTGATAGTAATTCTAATGGTAATTCGTTCATTTCCAGGTATAATGGTTCAGTATTTGCAAGTACTGCAAATGATATCATGAGTTTTATGTACTCAAACACGTCATTAAAGTATTCTCTTGTAAACACACCAGTTGGTTGTGACGACGTTGTTGCTGGAAACAATATCACATTCTTTTGTGAAGGATGCGATGATGATAATCACTATAATGTCTTGTCGGATAACGCTTCCAGAGGAAATACAACAGTATCAATTGATGGGGGAAGTGAATGGACCTCAATTGAAAGTTCTGATCAGATGGTCAGTATTCTTGCATGGGAGAATAAAGGATATGATATTATTGTTGCTGATGACACATATAATTATGTGAGGTCATTCAATTCCAGCGCAGATGGGTTATGGAATAAGAGCGTATTAGGCGACATATATGATCTAAGTGCAGCTGATATCAGTCCAGACTATGATGGTAATGAAATTCTGGTCGGAACAAGACTTAGAGCATATCTCCTGAACGCCAGTGGAGATGAAATCTGGCAGATGAGTGGGTGGATTAAGAGTGTTGCTGCAGGAGAACTGGATAAAGGTGTTAGAGGTGTTGTTGGGAACAATAATGGAGAAATATATGAGTGTGACAGTATTGGCTGTACTCTTAAGTATTCATGGGGCACATCTATTAATAAGATTGGAATAGGGAATATCACAATTGACGATGGCAATGAGATCATTATCACAGGAGCAAATAAAAAAGTTCTTGTGCTGAACAATAGTTTTGGATATGTTTCAGAGCATACGATCGAATCAAATGTTTATGATATGCATATCGGAGATGTAAATCTTTTTAGCGGAGAGGAAACCGCTATAGTCGCACAGAATAATAATGTCGAACTGTTCAGTTTCCAACTACCTTATAACATTGGAATTGACGCAGGAAACACAGATGACGTTTTCAGTTACAATGGTTACTTAAGTTCCAAGACCATCATCAATGATGGAGAGTTAGTTAATGCTATTAATGCATATTTGGATACTTGTAATGATAAGTTATGTAATGTTCCTTTCAATTTCACTGCTCAATCCCAGTCAAGATTCAACATAAGAGGTCTTTCGGTATCATTCAAGTACAATGCTTCAGGAGATGTGCAGTATGAGGATAGTGCATGGAAATGGTCAAAAACAGATGATATTGATGTTGATGCAGAATATTACTATCTCGCAAGGAATTTCTCATATGGTCTGCCTGCTATTCCTATATATGTAAGAGAGATTACACCATTCACTGGGCTTGGTGATAATTTCACATTCAATCTTGATGTATGCAACAGTTCAGGTGCGTATGCTGATCTGGGTTATACATCACCAAACGGTATCAGTACTAATTGCGATAGGGATTACTTTATCAGCAACACTATACAAAGAGCAAATGATTATCTCTGGTTTAATAACAGCGCAAGAGAATCTCCTGTCATTGCAATGGTTTCAGAAGGGGACAATGGCAATAACCATGAATATACTGTCAAACTTGTCAGAAATACAGAATATATGCCAACGATCTTTACTAATGTTACGTATGCTATTGCCATCAATGAGAGTAAATTCTTATCAGAAGTTGACCTTTTTGTTGATTGGTATGGAAACGGAACAATGTATAATATAACACCAGAAAATGCAAGTGCTAACTGTAATAGTTCATCATCTGATTATGAGATTAAACTTATTGATTCATATGAATTCTATGTATGCAAATATGATAATGATATAAGTGGAATGAATGAATATTACAAATTCAAGCAGCCGCTGGTCAATACAACGGGAAATATTTTTGCGAATGCCACATACTATATCCATGGTCTGACCGCATCCGTTCCTCAGCTAAGCAATTTCATTGTCTCACCAAATGAATCACAATGGGGAGAATATATCAACTTCTCTGTAACTGTAACTGATGATGATATGACTAATGTCACCCTATTAGTATATGGTGATGAGTGGTCTGAAGTAGCAACATTAAACACATCTTTTGGAGGCGGTCAGCTTAGCTTCAATGTCTCGTCTAATAAAAGCTGGGTGGGAGACAGTGTAAATTATAAGTACAGTTTCTTTGATTATAACACTACAGACATTTTACATAATAATACCAATACTAGTGTACAGACCAATTTTGCTATACTTAAACACAATATTTCATACCAGACTGTAACAGAGAACTTGTCGGTGATAAATAGATATGAACCTAATCTAGATCATATTGTCATCCAGATTAATGACTCAACAAATAATGGCCTTGTAACAGATGATGTTATATGTAAACTGTACTTTGATAACACTCTGAAGGACACGGATCTACCTAATTCATCAGCCCAATGTGCTTTCAATATTAATGGTCTTCTTCCTTCGATAGGTAACCACACTTGGCAAATCAGGATTGCAGACTCTCTCTATTATTATAACCAAAACAGTTCGGAATTCATTATTACAGTAGGTGATAATCTATCCGCCACTATCCTTCTTGATCCAATCAATGGTACAGAAGTTTTCAGGCACAATGATGCTATTGGAACAAAAGAGATCAAGTGGAACGTGTCTGACATTGAATATATGGGTGGAGGAGAAGCTGACAATGCATTTATCAATATCAGTTGGAACGGAATAACACAAAATTATACTGAAGTGAATGCTTCTGGTACAAACGGTTCATTCAATATTCCAGATGATTCGACACCGGGTATGACAAATGAGATGGTCATCAATCTGATCAAAGAAGATAACTGGAATTATACCAAAGTATTCTTTTATAATGTCTCCGGTGCTATCTACCCAATTATCGTAGAACCAGAAAATTATACTGTCGTTTCACAAGCAGGAGAGAACTCTACTGTGACACTTAAGATAAATGTCACAGATGACAATGGAAATTCTGTCGATGGTGTTGTTGTTGCATGGAATCTGCCAAATGGAACATGTCTGAATGGAACTGGCAATGAATCAGACGGAATATACAATTGCAGTTTTGATCCGGATAATCTTGAACCCGGCAATTATTCTTGGAATGTAACTGTCTCAAAGAATAATTATGAAACTAGGACTTCAGAGTTAGGTTATATTACCTTATCAGGAACCGTATTTGAAGCAAATCTTAGTTTAAATCCAGATACTCCTGGACCTCTTTTCAGGTATGATAATGAAGTCTCTAATGCAACTCTTTACTGGAACATAAGCAGTATTTTATTCTCAGGAGATCCTCTGGATAATGTAACATATAATCTCTCATGGAGAAGAATTCCAAGTCAATGGAATCATACAATAGGATATTGGAAATTTAACAGAAATACGACTGATGATTCAGGCCCTCTAGGAAATGATGCTATGTTAGGTAATGGTACTTTAAGTGCACAGCCAATCTATAATGAGACTGGGTTTAGGGATGGTGGCTACAATTTTGATGGACTTGATCAGTTTATAATGGTCAATGACACAGATGATTTCAATTGGAAAACTGGAGTCACGTTTTCAGCATGGATCAATACTTATCAATATGATAAGGCAGGGGGTTATGGTCTTGTTCATAAACCAAACATGACATCTCTGCGTTGGATACGGGATGTAAATAAACCAAGCTTCATGGTTTACCTTGAGAATAAATGGATAAGTGTCAATGCGACTGTAAAGGTCGATAGATTCATGTGGACTCATCTAGCTGGAACTTACAATGCAAATGATCAGACCTTGAGGTTATATATCAACGGGGAACTTAACAATGTTGAACAGATTGCAGGTGTTACTGATTTTAATATAGCTCGGGTTAATGAGAGCTTATTCTTTGGTGCCACAAGAGAACGTCAGGATCTTCTTAATGGTAGTCTTGATGAAATTAGGATTATAAACCGGACTTTGTCGGCTCGTGAAGTATACCATGAATACTTATTAGCGAATTATTCAGTGTTTAGCAGCGGCATCTGCAATTCAAGCGGCGCAAATGGAACTTTTGATATACCGGACTATGAATCTTTGGGAACTGACCATAATCTTTCTGTAATCCTGTCAAAAGAAGGATATGGAAATACAGAATTCTCAAGACAATTCACAACATATGGGACATTTATCACTCAGACTATTGGACCGGATAATTATTCGACAGTCAATGCAACAGGCGGAGATAACATAAATCTTAGAGTTAACGTTAAGGATGACCTTGGAAATAATGTCAATGATTCAACTGTGACATTTAATACACCTCTTGGTGTATGTATCTATGGGAATCTAAATGAGAATGGGGGATATTATAATTGCACTTACGATCCTCTGGATATTGTTACGGTTAATACCTATGAGTGGAATACAACCATCTCAAAAGAATACTTCAGGACAATCACTCCTTTAGGCGGTATTATCAATATCAATACAAGCTTAACGACAGTTGTAAACCTGACACCAGAATATCCTGGTCCAGCATACAGGCATAACAATTCTATATACAAAGACTTGTACTTTAACCTTAGTAGTATTTTAGATGCAAATGGCGCTGTTGACATTGTAAATATGTCAGTCTACTGGGACGGAGAATTGTATAATTCAAGTATTGTCAATTCATCAGGAATGGCAGGGAACATTTCTATTGATGATAACCTCAGCCTAGGCAACCACACATTTAGTGCAGTATTATCTAAAGATTATAGATATTTACTCAACTACAGCCGCAACATTCTCATATATGGGACTCTCAACATTACAGTTCTTTCGCCTGCAAATGGATCAATAATGGCACAATCAGGAGAGAATGCCACAAGAGTGCTTAGGATTAGGGTCCAGAACATGCTTGGTGATAACATTACAGGCGCAAATGTAACATTCCACACTGCTCCAGGCGAATGTGTAGGTGGTGTTCAGGAAGAAGCAGATGGGTTTTACAATTGTACCTTTGATCCTGATACTATTACACCAGGAAATTACACTTGGAACACTACTGTATTGAAAGAGTTTTATAATGACACAGTGTCAGACTCCAACCTTATTACTATTCTTGGAGGTAATATGAGTGCAAATGTGAATGTTACTCCGGAATCACCTGGTCCGATATTCAGGAGTAATGAGAACTCAGAAAACATCACATTATCATACAATTTTACTAATATTACGTCAGCAGGCGATAATCTTACGGATGTCACTTACAATGTCACTTGGGATGGAGTAACTCTCCTAAGTGGAACCTGTGGTAGTGAAGGAATAAATGGTACTTACGATGTAGATTATGATGAAGCTCTTGGTTCCCATACGTTCAAGATAGTACTTACTAAATCCAATTATGAGAACTTCACTTATTCACGAACTTATGATGTGTTTGGTAATATGTTCATAAGTTTTGTTGGTCCAGCAAACGGGACAACAGTTAATGCAACTGGGGATGATACAGAGGTACTTATTGTCAATTTGACGAATGACCTAAATGAAACGATGGATGGTTCGACCATTGTCTTCAATACTCCAGCTGGTATATGCCTTTACAATACACAGAATCCAGGTGATGGTTATTATAATTGCACTTATGATCCTAATAATGTTATTGTACCAAGCAATTACACGTGGAATGCCACTGCGTCTGAATCTTATTATAGATCTGTAACTTCATCCAATAATGTTGTGACTATCATGTCCTTCATATCAAGCAATGTTGCAACCCTTCCTGTAGAATTTGATGAAGTGCATAGGTACAATGGTTCCGACTGGAGGAAGACCGTCGATTATAATGTTACCAATATAATCAATAACATGGGTGCTGTTGATGTCAATTATTCTGTCATGTGGAATGGAACAATAATTGACTCTGGTAATACAACAGGGTATGGATTCAATTCCAGTTTTGATGTCGATGATGGTCTGGATACTGGCAACCAATCCCTAATACTCACTTTATCTCAGGACTTCCATCATTCTAAAACTTACAACATATCAATCAAGGTTGTTGATACGATATTCATTGACCTCTTGTCACCTGATAATGGGACTATCGTAATGCAGATTGCTCCAAATGATACTGTTGTGCTCAAGGTCAACATCTCAGATCAGCATAATAATACTCTGGATGGTCTGAACGTTACTTTTAATCTTCCGTCAGGATCATGTATCGCTTCGGGCGATGAAGGAACAGGAGTATACAATTGTACTTTTGATCCAGACGACATGGTTCCTGGGAATTACACTTGGAATGTGACTGTAACAGATCTGGACTATGAGACAACTAATTCATCAAGCAGATACTTACTTATTGGTGGTGGACAGCTAACTGCTGAGACATCCGTGACACCGGCTGCTAATAGTGTTGCATATAGGGATAATAGTTCGAATGTCAATAATGTATCATACAGTATTTACGATATTAATACAACCTATGGAGAACTTGAAGATTACACATGCAGGATATTTTACAGTAGTATCCCTTACTCTGATTCTTTAGTAATTTTCTTTGATTTTGATGAGAATTCCACTTATGATCTAACTGGAAGAGGCAACAATGCAACTCTTGGAAATGGTTCTGTTGAAACAATACCAGAGTATAATATCAGTGGGAGGATTGGTGGAGCATATGATTTTGATGGTATTGACGATTACTTGAATATAAGTGACAATGATTTCCTCGACTTTGGAAATGATAGTGGTTTCTCAGTTGAGATGTGGTTAAAAGTCCATAGGAAAACTTCAGAGAACTGGTCCACAATATTTAGAAAAGGAGGATGGGGTGGTGACGGACAGAATGTAGGTTATAATATGTTCATCGAAAATGCTTCAGATAATCTTGTTTGGAGACTGAAGTTTGCTGACTCCTCTGATGCTGTAGTAATTAGTTATAATCTTTCAAGTGAGAATGTGTGGGATGACTGGATTCATGTTGTAGGCACTGTTCTTCGTGGAGAAAATATGAGCATTTATGTGAATGGTGCACTCAGAGACAGTATTGACATCTCATCATATTCTAATATTAGCATTTCAAATAATGAGGATTTAATTATAGGTAAAGTCAGTGATTCTGCATATTATTATAACGGATCAATTGATCAATTCAGATTATATAACAGATCACTGTCAAGTGAGGAAGTGTATCACAATTATTTAGTAGGAACCCAGATTGTAATCTTGTCCGAATCATGTGATATTAATGGTTCAAGCGGAGAATTTGACATACCGGACAATGAGACAATTGGTCAATATAATATCACAATAGATAGTTATGAGGACTTATATGATAATTTTTCATTTTCTCAGAATTACTCTGTTTACGGCAACCTTTTTGTCAACACGATAGAACCAGCAAATGGAAGCCAGGTCAGTAATACTGGTTCAAGTACAACTATTGGTCTTATGGTCAATGTAACAGATGAATTGGGAATACTTATCAGAGATGCTTCAGTCAGATTCAATCTTCCATCTGGCTCATGTGTTGGAGCAATAATTAACAACCATGACGGAACTTACAACTGCACTTATGATCCGGATATTGTCGTCCCCGCAAACTACTCGTGGTCTGCAAATGCATCAAGGATTTATTACAGCAGTGCTGTAAGTGATAATAAGACTGTCTATATTATCGGCGGATCCTTGAATGCTTCAGCGAGTGTAGTTCCTTCTGATGGATCACCTATATTCAGGAACAACCAAAGCAGTGGTTATGTTAATATTGAGTATAACTTTAGTTCTCTTTCCGCACCACATGGTGATATAGGTAGTTATGATTACAGGTTCCTTTATGAAGCAAAACCAATAAATGACAGTCTGGTAGGATGGTGGAATTTTAATTTTGGTGCGGACGATATTTCAGGCAGGGGTAATGATGGAATGTTAGGGAATGGCACCGGAGGAACAGAACCCACAGCGTCATCAGGAAGAATCATGAGCGGTTATCTATTCGATGGAGAAGATGATCTTATAACTGTTTCTGACAGCCCGGATTTTGGTTTTGGCGAAAATGACTTCACTATTGAAGCATGGATAAACCCTGGAGACTTCAATTATCAGGGTACTGTATATAATTCTATATTTTCAAAAGGCGTTTATACAAACGAGACTGCAATCAACCATTTTGGCCTTTTCATTAAAAATTATACAAATGAACTAGTCTTTATTGTAAATAATGATTCTGATACGGCAAGCAGTGTGAGTTCATTATCTCAGGAATGGCATCACGTCGTTGGTGTTAGGGTGTTCGATACTATATATTTGTATATAGATGGGGTGCTGAATGATACAGCAACAGTATCTGGTTCAGTAAATAATACAGAAGCGCTTTATTTTGGAGCACATGTATCTTCCAATGGTTATTTTAATGGTTCAATTGATGAAGCAAGGATCTACAGCCGTTCCTTGTCTTCAAATGAGATAAGGCATAATTTTGAAGTGGGACAACAGACAGTCGCGTCAAGTGGAACAACTGATGGAGATGGTATCGCTGGTTCTATCGATATACCAGAGAATGCATCAGTCGGTCCATACATGATGACTTTCGAAACACATGATGCTGATTATGACAACTACACATATTTGCAGAATTTCACAGTTTTAGGAAACCAATATCTCACAATATCTGGTCCTGCTAACGGTACTATTGTAAATGCTTATGGTGAAGATAGTGTGTTGCTTAGGGTCAATATATCTGACGATCTTAATGAGACTGTCCAGGGGGCAGTTGTAGATTTTATAACACCATCCGGTCTATGTATATATGGAACTGAGAATGAAAGTGGAGCTTATTACAATTGTACTTTTGAACCAAACAATGTTCTGCAGCCGAATAATTATACCTGGTATGCAAGTTCAAGCAGGTTATATTATAATAATTCAAATTCAGGATTGGGCATAATAACTGTAATGGGTTATATCAGGAGAGACTTAAGCCTTAATCCTGAACAGAATTTCGCAGTTCACAGATCAAATGGTTCTGATCAATCAATTAACATCTCATGGCAGTTATCAAATATTATTGATAATAAGGGTCCGCTAAACGCTGTCAATTATTATGTTAAGTGGAATAATAGTAATGTGTCAAATGGAACAATATCAACTTCAGGGACAAGTGGCTGGTTTGATGTTGAAGATGACCTTCCAGTAGGTCAGTATTACCTTGAAGTTGGGTTGTCCAAAACTTATCGTTATGATAATGTAACTAATTATTCATATAATGTTTATGGTGATATGAGTATAGATATTATAGCTCCAGAAAATGGAACAGTAATCACACAGACGGGTCAGAATAGTACAAGAGTCTTAATCGTCAATATTAGTGATGAATTGAATAACTCAATTATTGGGGCCAATGTCACTTTCAACTTACCATCTGGTAACTGTACAATGGGTACTGAGGAGATGGACTCGGGGCTGTACAATTGTACTTATAATGCAGCTGATATGATTCCAGGGAATTATTCGTGGAACGTGACTGTTGAAGCAGATTATTTCAATGTAACCTCCTCAGCAGATGGACTTTTATTCATACAGGGAGGGAGCATTGATGCAAGTATCAGTCTGACACCTGATAATGGAAGTAGATTATATAGATTTGATTCAGAGTCAGAGAACACGACAATAATCTACAATCTTAGTCAGATAAATACATCAAATGGTGAACTTGATAATTATACATGTAATATATTCTTCAATGATTATTCAGGGCAGTTGACTGAATACATCTTTAATGGGACCTGCAACTCTTCCGGTTCAGCTGATTCAATAGATGTTGCAGATAATAAAAGTGTTGGCCCATCACATAGTTTTATTATTGAGGTCTTCAAGGAAGATTATGACAATTATACTTATTATTTCAATTACACAGTCTATGGTACATTAAGTGCCACAACAGTTGGACCTCCTAATGGTACAATGATATTTAGATCGGGAGATAATTCCACGCAAGTTCTCAGAGTCAATGTCACAGATATGCTTGGTAATCCAATAGAAAATGCAACAGTTACATTTGTTACACCAGATGGGATCTGTATAGGAGGAGTCCAAAATGGATCAGATGGAATCTATAACTGTACATTCGATCCGGATGATATGGATCCTGCTAATTATACATGGTACGCGACAGCTACAAAAACATATTATATTAATGCACAAAGCGATAATAAGACAGTATACGTAGCTGGCGGAAGTATGACTGCCACATTTAACTCCACTCCTATTTTTCCTGGTCCTGTATTTAGATATGATCTGGGACAGGATGTAACAAATGCTTCTGAAGAGATCGGAAGAATAAACACGTCAGATTTAAGCATGACTCTTGATCTTGATGATGATAGTGATGCTGATGATGTGATAAGTGTTTTCAACAGCTCTGATTTGCTGGTCAATCTGACTAATGGATCTGAATACTATGTACCTTTGGGAATAAATATTTCAAATGCCAGCAGTGGTATGCAGTATATCAATCTGTCTCATTCGGATCTGGGAGGAACTGGTTATATCAAGGTTATTGGCTGGGCAGGAGAAGATGATGTAATATGGGAAAATGTCACTGTTTTTATTGTTGACAATTCAAAGATTGCAAATAATACTATTATCACGTACAATATATCAGAGATTGAAGCTGCAGGAAATCCAGTTGATTCTGTTAATTACGATGTCTTCTGGGACGGAATTTCAATAGATAGTGGAACTTGTGACAGAGATGGTTTTAGTGGAGATTACAACATACCTGACGATGAGACACCTGGGACTGCTCATTACCTGACAATTAATCTTACAAAAACAGGATACGATGATTATTACATTAATGAATCTTATACTGTTCATGGAGAAATATTCACTCATCTTGAGCAGCCAGTTAATGGTTCAATAGTCCATAGAGCAGGAACAGTAAACAGGACAATTGTATTGCTAGTCAATCTAACACAGGACTTAAATGAATCTGTAGATGATGCTACTGTAAGTTTTAATATTCCCACGCCTGGTTCGTGTCTTTATGGGACAGTAAACATGGGTGATGGGTTATATAATTGTACTTATGAACCTCATGCTTCACTTTCAATGAACAACTATTCCTGGAATGTTTCCATCACCAAGGATTATTATCAGAAGAATAATGTCAATGGAATTATCACAGTCAAGGACTGGATGAAAATTGTGTACATGAACAATAGTGTCAATTTTAGCAGAAGAGACAATATATCTTTATCAGCAAGAATGCAGGATCTGAGTGCAAACAATCTCTCACTTTCAGGCTTCAGCTGTGACTGGTATGTAAATGACATATACATAAACACAAGCAATACTACTGAAGCAGGTTTATGTAATCTAAATTACAGTATCAACTGTTCTAATTCAGTTGGACAATACAATGTGTTTGTCAATTTCAGCGGTTCCTATGATGCATATACAATTTATCAGAATTGGAGCACTGGAACTTTCAATCTTAGGGATGTTGTCACAATCAACATTACTAATCCGAATACTACAACAACTTATGACCCTGGTGATCAGGTCAGTCTGAATGCGACTATTAATGACAGCTGCGGATATGATCCAGATACAGGGTATTCTGTAACCTGGTACTACAGTAAAGCTGGATCAGCTTGGTCTATCATATCAACCAATCAGCATGATGTATGGAATATTCCTGGAGACGATTACGGGTTACTGAATGTTACAGCAGAGGTCAGCCATGCATATTATGATAATATCAATGATTCCAATATTATCACTGTACAGGATGTATTGAACGCGGAACTAGTATCACATCAGACTCAGTTCAACCGAACAGATGCTGTATTAGCAGGAGAAACCTTCACTTTGATAGGGCGGCTTGTTACTGGAAATGGCATTGCTCTTAATGATTCTGATTATGTTGGAAATTGGTCAAATTATACATGCAACTGGTTCATAGATGGGTGGGGAAATATGTCCAATTTTACTATGAATCTGATTAATCAGTCTCTCCAGAACTTCACGATTGATCTGGATGATGATACCTATGCTAATGATACTGTATATGTTTATAATGATACACATATCCTTATCAATCTTTCAGATGGGTCCGATTATTTCATTGATCTTGGAGCTGATATTTCAGAAGCCAACGTTACCAAAGTTGAACTGAACGTGATCAGGGCGCCAATCGGCCCTTATGCAAATATTTCAATTGTTGGAAATACCAGCATAAACTATTCTATATCTGGTTGCAATATAACTGTATGGAGAGAAAGGAATTATACGACCTACACAGATGAAGACGGCTATTGCTATTTCAACTGGACTACAACATGTGATCAGGCACCAAAACAGTACACTGCCAATGTTCACATTGAGGGCAACTCAACCTCTGGTTATGCATTATGGGACAAAGATGGAGACGGGACTATCAGTATTGTGGATCATCTTAATTTCACAATAATGTCCCCTTTAAATAATGAGGGATTCACTTACCCAAGCGATGCCTTGTTGAATGCTTCAATCATTGACAGTTGTGGTCCAAATCCTCCTGTTAATTATACACACTATTGGAGATGGGCTGATAAAGATACTCCTCAGCAGCTGGTTGGTGATTCCAATCCTTACGTCTGGACTATTTCCTCATGGGCCAATGAAGAAGGCAACTTAACAAGTCAGATAATATATCCATATTATATTGTTAATAACCAGATGATTAATCTAACAATCTCTAAAACAATCAAGATTTTTAATGTGTCCACTCTTGAATATCCTCCGAAGGACAGTCTTGTAAATATCACATGTAATGGTTCCATCGTTGGCATGACCAATCATTCCGGGTTTAATGTAACCTTCTTTATTGACCGGTTAGTTGAACAGTTCAGTGATAATATGAATGAAGTGAGCACTGACTGGACAAACAGGAATCTAATTAGAAGAGGCAGTTCAAGTTTAAAACAGATTATTTCTTATAAACAAATACCAGGAGACTTCTATGCAGGTAGCACTACAAACACAGTAACATCAGCCTCTGGTATCAGATTAGAAGCTTTTGGCATATCAGACACAAATATTCTTAAAAATTTTTCGGCAGAGTCATTTTCCTCTAATGTGGGTTGGTGGTCTCATGAGATAGCCCAGCTTTTTGATAACAATACTGACTGCACATATTATGGCGGCACGTCTTGTTTATATGTTGCTAAAGGAAATGGCAGAGTCATGATTCAACTTGATTTTGATAACACCAGCACTAGCCGGAGTCATTTCATCAGGAAGATGATGATATTTCACAGACCCATAACTGACTCAAGTTATGATACAATGAGGACAAACGGAATGGAGATAATACTTTCTCCAGATACTTATTTCAATGGTTCTGAGACAGTTGTATGGGACACATCTGAGAATGGCACCTATTATGAAACAATTTATGGACAGGACTTCTTTTTCGGGCCGATCGATACTAGATCCATTCGTCTGTGGACAGATGGCAATACGCTGAACGGGTGGAATTTTTATGTAGAAGTTGAAGCATATGAGGAAGATAATTATTCTGATACAGGTGAATTCATTGGCCAGGTTGTGGATACTTATTCATCACCTGAATATGGTTCATTATACTGGTCAGAACTGTTTTACAGGGCCAACTATTCTCAATTTGCAACAAATCTTCAAGATGATATAAACAATTTGGACACAGAGAATTGGCCTCACGCCTGGGCAAGCAATTTTGAATCTGATGCTCATAATGGCAGTGGAGTAATCAATGGCATAACTGATATGCCAACTGCTTGGCAAACTGATGAGACTGATCTATCAGATGTATATTTAGATATCAATTTTAGCCGGACAAGGCACTTATTCAAGATAGGGTTAAATCCATCCTATTATTCTACCAGTAAGAACACAGCTCAGATGGACAATTTCACAGTCGAAATAGGAGAAGATGAATATACTTTCTCTGTGGAAAATGTATCTGACTGGAACTATTATCAAATTAACCCTACCGAGACAGATTATGTGAGAATAAAGAATATTGGAAAGAATGATTCATCTATGGGAGCTGGAATCAGAGAGATCCAATTGTTTGAAAAATATGGAAACGTGAAGATGCAGGTTAGGAGTAGCAGTAGCAATGCAACTCTGCAAACTCTTGATTTTGTAGGTCCAGATGGCACTACTGACACATATTTTACAAGACCAGGTCAGGAAATAAACGAATCTCATGACTCAGACAGATATATCCAGACTAAAGTATACCTAAATACAACTAACACTTCATTCTCACCTATTGTATCGGATATAGAGATCAGCATGAGCAATATTACAACTGAGACGCATAGGGGAGAAAACTGGACTAATTATATTTTCAATTTTACTCTACAATCCTATTCCAATTCATCAGCCTTTTTTAGGTACATTAATGAAACAGATTATTACAGTATCGATTTTGATTACAACAACAATGAGGTTGTGTTATACAAAACATTAGAGGGTTCAAGATCAAAACTAAATAATGCAAGTGTAACGGTTGATGATACTTTAAGGAAGGTTTCTATCGAAGTGGATAATTCTTCTATTACAGATTTTGAGATCCAGATAACATATTCTGGTTCAGTCATAATTGAGAGCAATGATACCAGTATTAATAGAGGTAAGGTAGGATTCTTAGTCGTCAACAATACGCAGACCTCATTTGACGACATTGAGGTTACAACATTCAACAAAGAAGGTGAAATGGTTGAGACAGACTATTTTGGGAATGCTGTCTATCAATGGGATACTATTGGATACTCTGAGGGTAACCATCTAATTGAATGTAATATTACTGACGATCGTGACAACTATTACATAGCTGATGAAAGCCAATTTTATACTAATAAGATGGTGGTTCTCCCTACAGATCTTATTCTTTCAGCGTATTATATAGCAAATGACCAATCTGGTTATATGGATACAGACATTGTCTACCGGGATCAGAATCCACATTGGGAGGAACCTTGGAATATATCTCTTGGGGTGAATGTAAGTATTGCCGGTGCTGCTGGAATCCAACCAATTGACAATGTTACTGCACATTTCAATATTTTTGACAATAGTCTAAACCTTGTTGAGACAATCAACTGCACCACCAATATAACCAAATATAACGAAAGGCAATATGATAATGATTATAATTGGTTTGACAATTATATTTGTGATACCCTTTTTAATCCAGGAGATAATTTTGAGGTAGGAAAACATTTCATCATCTTAAATGCTACAAAACCTGATTCAGAAGGATGGAGTACAAATATTGTCAATGAGACAATTTACATATATGGCATGTTAAATATTACAATAAACGAATCGTTTGAAAACAAGACCTACTATTCACATCTAAATTATACTTTCAATTATACAGTTACAGATGATAGGGGTCAATTCATTGATCATCCAAATGTTGAAGTCAGGTTTTATCAAGAAAGAGGGGATACTGCAACATGTGTTGATGAACTGATTGGAGAAGCAAATGACAGCGGTGAAGTGGAATGGGCATTATCAGATTGGCAGAGAGACAACAGGACATTATTCAGTGCCAGGGATTGGCATGTGTATGCCATAGCTCAAGCACTATACTATGTAGCAGACGATATCACAACAGTATATAATGCTGAGAATAGTGATTGTGAAGACCAACGTTACAGATATCACTGGGGAAATATAAATATTACTTTGGTGCATATTGTCAATGTATCGATAGACAAACCTACTGAATCTGTAGCACTAATGAATACTACGACAGGAATGGTCAATTTCACATGTATGCTTTTCCGGGATTTTGACAATATGAATGTCGATGAAGGATATGATGTTTATTTTAGATGTGATAGCTGTAATCAATCTGAAAACTATAATTGGAGAAGTACACTGACCAATTATAATGGAGAGGCAAAATTTGCTTTGAATTTCTCACAAGAAATACTTGATATACCATACAACTTTACATGTCGTTTTGAAAATACAACATTCTTACAATCTGATAATGCAACCCACACCAGAACCTATATCGTTTCTGATTATATCGGTACTGGTGAAGGAACATGCTTAGATGATGGCTATTGCAATACTTCAGCCATGTTTGGAGGTGGAGGTGGAGGAGAAAACTGTCAGCTCTGTCCAAAAGAATGTGATATGGATGTATGGATGACTAATAATACAGATTATTATAAAGGTGGTTATGTCAATAACCAATATCATTTTGAACCTGCACTAAACTGGAGTACTCAAAACGAATCTGAAGATCTTGGGGAACTCAATACGAGTGATTGGGCTAACCTCACTATTGATCTTGATGATGATGGCATTCTAAACGATAGATCACGTATTTTCAATGATACTCATTTAGTTTTAAATATGTCCAACTCATCAGTCTACTTCGTTGGTCTTGGTGTAAATGTATCAAATGTTTCTGAGGGAACTGGTTTCACATTAATAAATGTCTCACAGGCATCAATTGGAGATATTGGTAACATTACAATTGTAGGTGAAATATTTGAAGATAATGTGATCTGGGATAACATAACTGTGCTTGTCCAGACTGGTTCAATTATATGGACAAACCAAAATGGCATTTCAAATTCTCAAGAATATTATGGATCAAGAATATACCCAATATCAATAGCAAACGCATGTGGTTGTAATTATGATGGGGTATGTAATGGTGCTTACGAAACGACCACAAGCTGTCCTGAAGATTGCGAAACTGTTGATTTGAATAGAACACCAGATTTTATGAATAATCAATCAACAAAATACTTTGTGCATGTTGGCGAAAATGTTAATATCACTGTCAATGTACGTGATCAAGATGAGAATCTTCATTATGTCTGGCTTTACAATAACATTTCTGACACCAATACGACAATGTTCCAAGAAGGTACTGGTACCTGTGAGGATTGGTGTACTTTTTATCTAAATAATGTAAACATTGGCGAAGATACATTGTTTACTTTTTATGCAAATGATACTAGTGGGAATCTTAATGGCGACACGATTGTTTCTGTAAAGATTGATGAGATCTACCCTCAGATATGGAATTTGATTCTTGAAGAGGGAGATAATGTCACAAGACACGATGCAAGTGTGAATTTCACAGTGGAAGTCAATGAACCTAATGTTCTAAATGTAACTCTAAATGGAAGTCTAATGTCAAATGCAACCGGAATATATAAAATTCAGATAGAACCATCAGCTTTAGGGTGTACTTCAGGAGAAAATAACCCCTGCACATTAATGGCAGAGGTATATGATGGTGCTTGGAACTATAATTCTACACCTTACACTTTTTACATTGATACTGTAGATCCTTTAATATGGAACTTTACCCATAGTTTCACTTATGACAATACCACAACGTCTGGTTTAATAAATCATTATTATGTGCATGCTACGGATGTAAATATTAGAAATGTAAGCATCAATGGTACACAGATGTATCAAAATGTGAGTGATAATGAAGTCTGGTGGATCAATGAGTCTGTTATTAGTTTTGGTTGCAATGTCAGTGGAGTAAACAACTGCACACTTGTAGCAACTGCAGAAGATTATGCTGGTAATAGTATTGATTCAGATGAGGTAATAATCTCAGTGAATAACAACGCACCTCAAATAGTAAATTTTTCAACCAATCTTACAATAAATGTGTCAAACATGTACGATCTGATCAACTTTTCAGTATGGGCAAATGAAACAAGCCTAAAAAACGTGACAGTATCAGGGATTAATATGAGTCAGGTAGGTCAAAGTACTATATTCAACCTTGAGATTTCGCCTTATGATTTGGGTTGCACTGTGGAAGGATTATGTACATTAACAGCCATTGCTTATGAATCAATAAATGAAAACTCCAATTCAACAGAGTTTAATTTGACTATTGATAATACTCCTCCAGCAATTACTGACTATAATGTCAATGATAGTATTGTTAAAGCAGGTATACCAATCACTATTTGGGCAAATGCAGTAGATGATTATATGGATGATTTTTGGATTCAGAACGGGACTGGTTTTGATCCGGCATCATTGGCTGAACACTCAAACTTAGGAAATGAATTATATATTGCTATTTGGAAAAACAACACAGTACCATTTGGTAACAAATCAGCCAATACTTCCCTGTACTTTAGGACTGGAACCAATGATAGCACATATACAGTCACTGGAAGATTTAAAATTTACAATGCATATATCGATTTGTATAATGAGATTAGCATTGATGGAGGGGATTCATATTCAAAAATAAGCAACAATGAAGTTTCCTTCAGCTCAACATTCGAATCTGGAAGTGATACTGATGGTTTTGATATCACCCTTAATGCTCATAAAAATGCTGCATTCCTTGTTAATCTGACATCGCCTAGTGGATATCATCTTGTCACGTACTTTGGTGCTGGCTCAGTAAGGAATCAGACTGTGCCCTATGCTTATGCTAATGGAATCTATGATGGCAGTTACAATGATATTATTTGTTTTGGTTCCAAATCTGAGACAAATTATTCATGCACTTATGAAATCAGCAAGAATACCACCCTTTACTTTTATGGCAATGATTCTGCTCGGAACACTAACGACACGAATACTATCTTTGTTGAAGTTGACGATACAGTACCAGTAATTACTTCCAACCTGATTTCTAATGCTTCAGAAAATCAGTCAACAACACTCGCGGTTCTGAATTTTAGTGTTGGTGGTGTTGACAATAATATTTGGTATGTTTCTCTTAATGACTCTGTAAACATGACAAATACTTATGGTGATCAATTTGAAGCCATAACTACAGCTGGCAATCTTGGGTGCGGAGAGGACGGCGCTTGCATAATTGGTGCAAGATTCATTGATGAAGCTGATCATGAGAATACTTCTGAATATGTACTGATCAGTGATTTGACACCTCCTGAAGTCACAAACATGGAGGTGAACGATTCGACAATCCGATCGGGAGCTTCAGTCAATATAACTGTAAACATTACAGATTATCTTTCATTCGATGGATACGTATATAATTCAAGCAATCAACAAGAATGCACTCTAAGTCAAATTGAAGGAGATATTTACTCTTGTGTATTTACAGTACTTGCAACTGACACTTTCTATGTCAATGCGACTGATGCACTTGACAATACAAACGACGATGCAAATATAACAGTGTATGTTGATGAGACTCCACCAACCCCTGTTAGGGTATTCATTAATGATAGTGATAATATAACAGGAATACTCTATGATTACAGTTTCTTGTTTGAGGTTACAGATATTGACGGAGCTGAGCCAGACTATGTTGCAGAAGCAGTTATCAATGGTACACAATTATCAAAAATATCAGACTATATCTGGGGAACAAATACTTCTCCCAGCACATTTGGTTGCTCTGCAGGCGATAATGTCACCTGTATAATCAATGCAACTGGAACTGATTACGCACAGCTTTCCAACTATAAGACATTTGAATTCACTATTGATAGCTGGGCACCATATATTATTGATGAAAACATTAACATAACCAGCGAAGCATACAGATCTGATAGGGATGTCTTGTTCTGGGCAAATGTGACTGACTCAAATTTGTTTAATGTATCTTTTGGTGGTAGAACAGCAACTGAAACTGTAACTAACAACTTCACATATGTCAATACTTTGGCTGTACTTGGTTGCAGTGCTGGTGGTGAAGATGTAAACTGTCAAGTAACATTAAGAGCTACAGACAAAGGAGAAAATGCAAATACTTCAACATACAATATTAAAATAGATGATAGGGCTCCTAGACTCAATATATTTTATTTGAATGATTCGGTTGTCCAGAGTTATCAAAATGTAACTTTCAACGCACAGGTTGATGATATTTATTTGGATTTGGTATGGATCGAAACAGATGGTAGTCCAGTTGGTTTCATGGAGAATATAAGCAGTAATGATTTTGAGTATACTCTGAATGTATCAGAGAATAAAACTTATACACTTAATGCAAATGACACAAACAACAATCTAAACTTCAGTCTCACTGCTCCAGTATATATTGATGATTTACCTCCTAATCCGATTAGGTTCTACTCGAATGATACAAATAATCTGACATCTCATACAAATCCATTACTATTCTATGTGAATGCTGATGATATTGATGGCATCACTCCAGACTTTGCAAAGGACGTGTATATCAACGGTACAATTATGGGTCACGAAGGAGGTACTTACAATTATACTTTAGCCTCAACCCCAAATGATTTAGGATGTACGTCTTCTGCAGATCAGACCTGCCTTTTGAGAGCAACCGTAGTTGATGAAGCAGACAACACAGATTACATAGATTATTCAATTGTTTTAGACGCGAGTCCGCCTAGAATATGGCTTTTTGACTCCAATGATACAGATGATGTTGCAAGATCAGACAAGATTCTCAATTTTAGTGTCAATGCAGATGACATTACGTTGATTAATGTCACTGCAAACCAACAGGAATTTACTCAGCTTGGTTCTACCGTAGTATTCCAGTACATTGGTAGTCCGCTAACACTGGGATGTCCACCTGGCCCAGATGAATCTTGTACAATTACAGTTAGAGCAGATGATTTAGCTGAAAACACAAACAGCACTAACTACACTCTAATTATTGATGATAATAGTCCGTCTGTTTCTCTTTTTACGGCAAATGACACTATCGTACAGAGCGGCATCAGTGTAAATTTAACTATTAATGTCTCTGATCCAAACATTTACGATTTTGATATATATAATGAATCTTTGCAACTTGCCTGTACCCTAGACAGAAAGATAAGTGGAGAGACTTCATACTGCATTGTAACATATTATGAACAGCACAATTTCACAGTCAATGCTTCAGATAGAGCTGATAATGTAAACAATAGTGAAACTCTTGCAATATATATTGATGATACTCCCCCAGTTGTAAATTACTTTGTTTCAAGCCAAGGTGACAATGTTAGCCAGCCAAGCCAATATGTCAACTTCACAGTTTTAGTTACTGATGTTGATGATGTGCCGACGCAATATGCAGAATCAGTAAATATAAATGGAACGCCAATGACTAGAAGCCAGAATCCCAATCTCTGGTATTTGTATACACGACCCATGGACATAAATTGTCCTGGTGAAGCTTCAACATATGACTGCATACTTATGGCCAATGCTTCCGATGAAGCAGGAAATATTGACACAGAGATATATGTCATAACAATAGACCAAAATAATCCAAACATTCAAAATCTCACATCAAATGCAACAAATGATCTGGCGAGACTTTCATCTGTGTTGAACTTCAGCGTTTTATCGCAGGATGATAATCTAATGAATGTGACAATAAATGGTTCATATATGAGTAGAGTTGCTGACAGTGACTATTATTACAACATTACAACTCCTGCAGATCTCGGTTGCGGTTCAGGGAATAATCAACCTTGTATACTTGTTTCAAGAGCCGTTGATATGGCACTAAATACAAATGAAACGACATATATTATTTACATAGATGAGATAGCACCACAAGTGACTTTTATAACTGCAAATGATACAATTGTTAAGAATTCAATCTCTGTGAATATTAGTGTAGATGTTACTGATCCTAACTTAGAACTTGTATGGGCAATGAACGAAACTGAAATAATTTGTTCAAACATGGTAGAAACTGATACAGATCAATATTCATGCGTATTCTTAACTTCTGATGATACTCAAAATATTACGATCTATGCAAATGACAGTGTAGGAAATTTAAATGATTCAGTCCTTATAGAAATTGTTGTTGATACATTACAACCACATCTTCACAGTTTTGAAACAAACGATTCTGACAGTATTGTTAGTATGGAGCAGCCTATAAATTTTACAATATATATGAATGATACATACGCAAAGAGTATCAAACTTAATGGTTCAGATATGAACCAAATCGGCGATTCATACTACTATGATATTGTGAAGACACCAAATGAGCTAGGATGCACGTCTGGAGATGGAGTTGATTGCATTATTGGAGTAATCTCTGAGGATGAAGCTGGAAACACCAATACATCTGAACTAATAATATCAGTAGATTCTATTAGTCCTTTGATTTCACCAATCATTATCAATGACAGTGATAATGTAAGTAATAATGGTGTAGATATCAATTTCACTGTCCATGTAGATGACAGCTATGTAAATTATGTCAGATTGAACGGTAGCGACATGATTCAGGATCAGGTAGACACGACATTATTTTATCTAACCACCACACCGCTGGCTTTAGGTTGTACCATGACTTCAAATGTAAATTGTACCGTAGCTGTGACTGCAACTGATCTTGCAGATAATTATAATGTCACCGATTATATTATTGAGATTGACAATGTTAATCCAGTAAACAACTGGGCAAGATCAAACGATACTGATAATATTTCAAAGCTATACTCTGAGATTAACTTTACGATAAACACAACTGACAAGTACATGTCTTTTGTCAGCATTAACGGCACAAACATGATTCAAACTGAAGACCCATATATTTGGTATTTTAATGGAACGCCAGATGAGTTATCATGTACCGGCGGCCCTAGTACTGTCTGTTTATTAGGGATGGAATCTGTGGACCAAGGAGGTAACAGAGAGGTTAGTATTTACAATCTAATAATTGATACAATTGCACCATTAGTGTTGGATTATAACTCAAACGACACTGTCATAAAATCCGAGACTTTTGTCAACATAAGTGTAGCAGTATCTGATGCGCATATTGACGATGTGTGGATCAAAAATGTCTCAGGAGACACTGCCTGTCAAATGCAACATATTGCAGGTAATGATTATGCATGTATTGTTTCAGTACCTGTCACTCAAAATCTAACAATTTTGGCTAATGATTCTGTAAATAATATCAATGATTCCAATGATATTACAATCTATATTGATGATACTCAACCCGTTTTGAATAATTTTACATCAATTAAGGCAGATAATATTCTTAATTCAAGCAGATACTATAATTTCACTGTGAATATTACGGATATAGATGGAGTATTCACTGATTATGCTCAGTTTGCAATAATTAATGATAGTCATTACATGATGAATACGTCCAACCCACAAATATTACATTATTATGGTAGACCGATTGACATGGGATGCACAAGCAGTGCTAATGGTACCTGCATACTCAGAGTCAAAGGCATCGATGAGGCTGGCAATGAAAATACTATAGACCAAAATTTCACAATTGATGACGTTGAACCATCAATTGATAATGTAACATTAAATGATACTGTAATACAAGCTGGGATATTCATTAATATAAGTGCTATCGTGTCCGATCCACACCTTGATAGTGTTTGGGCATATAATGGAAGCACAAAAATATGTACAATGACTAAACTGGGTTCAACAGATCTATACCAGTGCCAAGTTTCGTTAACTTCAAACACAGGAATTTATGTTTATGCAAACGATTCTGCGCAGAATATGAACTCATCAACTGAGACAGAAGTGTATGTTGATGGTACAAATCCCTTGATATTAAGCATAATAAGTGATACTATTGAGAATATTACAAATAGTCTAACATCAGTTATTTATGAAGTCAACAGTAGCGATGTTGATTCTGCTTGGCCAGATTATGTTAATGCAGTTTCGATAAATGGCTCAGATCTAAGCCAGACTGGTCCTGAAATACATTGGGAGATTACTTCAACACCAGCAGACCTTGGCTGCGGAAGTGGAGAGAATATTTCCTGTATTTTGGAAGCATTATCAACTGATGAAGCTGGTCTCTCATCAACACAAGAATTCACACTGGTTATTGATGATTATTCGCCAGGTATCTATGCTTTCATTTCAAATGATAGTGATAATGTATCAAGACTCGATCAGGAGTTGAATATAACTGTAACAATTACAGATATGAATCCGTTTAATTATACACTTAATGGAAGTCAACTCACGTATCACGGCTCCGATAATTATGGGTTACTGATAACACCAGAAATCAAAGGGTGCACAGGAGGTGAAAATTCATCGTGCATATTATCCATTAATGCGGCTGATAAAGCACATAACACCAATCAAAGCTTCTATGTTATGCAAATCGATACGGTCAGTCCAAGGGTTAATGATTTATTTGTAAATGCAACTCTCAATATTACTAAGTCTGATGTAGATATTAATTTCACAGTAAATGCGAGCGATGTTCATATCCTAAATGTAAGCTTAAATGGAACAACAATGGAGTTAATTGGTGATAATATATTTGATGTTGTTCTACAAGCTGACCAACTAGGGTGCAGTAGTGGTGATAATATTGAATGTATTATCTCAGTAACAGCCATCGACAAGGCAGATAATATTAATACAACTGAACATATTATCACAATTGATGATGCGAATCCAGAGATTAACTCCATATATACTAACACATTAGACAATATTACAAAGTTTAATTCCAGTATCAATTTTACATTCAATGTATATGACAGTTATATACAGGATGTAAGATTGAACGGCAGCAGCCTGGAAAGAATTGAACAGACCAATGATTGGTGGATTAACAGAACTGCACAGGAATTAGGATGTGCAAATGGAGAAAACAGTTCCTGCCTTCTCCAAGGATATGCTGTTGATGTTGCAGGCAATTTCATTACTCAAGATTTCTCGATAATTGTGGACAACAGATCTCCTCAAGTCAGTTCATTAATAATTAATGATTCTGATAACATCACAAGAAGCAACGTAATTATTAATTTTTCAGTCTATTCAAGTGATACAAATATCTTCAATGTTTCTTTGAACAATACACAGATGCAGAGGATTGGTAACTCTGATTATTATGATCTGCAAAGTGCACCATCCACTTTAGGATGTTCTTCTGGAGATGATGAAAACTGCACACTTCAAGCATTTTCTCTTGATTATGCAGGAAATGAGAATACGACCAGTCTGAATATTGTGATTGATGATGTTAACCCATATGTAATAAATTTTACTGTAAATGATAGTGTAGTAAATACAAATTCTGGAATCAACTTCACGGTAAATATAACCGATCCAAATATCAAAGAAGCATGGGTACAGAATGAAAGCAACCAAGTCTGCTTATTGACTGAATATTCGGCTGACTATTATACCTGTGAGATCAACTCGGTTGACACAGAGACATATACTGTGTATGCAAAAGATTATGCTGATAATATTAACAATACCCAACAACTGATTGTGTATGTGGATAGTATAAAACCTGAGATGTCTGATTTCAATGTGAATCTTTCTGCTAATATATCAAAAAGCAGAAACATACTTAATTTTTCAGTCAGTGCAAGCGACATAGACGGTACAGGGCTTGATAATGTCATCAATGTTACTATCAATGGAACAAGCGCAACACAGGTTGGTTCAAGTAATATATGGTATCTTGTAGCAACTCCTGAAAGTCTGGGATGCGGAAGCGCTCAAAATTATTCCTGCTTGCTAACTGCTAGGGGAATTGATGAAGCTGACAATTTTGAGTATATCAATTTCAGCCTGATTATTGATGATAAGACACCTAGTATCGATAATATTTGGATGAACATTACATACAATATATCTACAAGTTGGAATGTAATCAATTTTACAGTCAATGTTACAGATCCAAACATGAAGAACAGCACACTTAATGGAAATCTCATGAATTGGGTTGACAATGGTGACTTGTGGACATATTCTGCTACACCTTCCAGCTTAAATTGTTCTTCAGGAGAGAATGAATACTGCAATATAATCTTAGAGGTATATGATTTCACAGATAATAAGAACACAACAGACATAACTATTTTCATTGATGATGTTGCTCCTGCACTTAATCAATTAATATCAAATGATAGCGATAATGTTTCAAGAAGTGATGTCGTTCTTAACTTTACGATTAATTCATCAGATCAAAATCTTCTCAATGTTACATTAAATGGAACAGAGATGATTCAAGATGGCAATAGATTTTACTTAAGCTCAACACCATCAGATCTGAATTGTGGAAGTGGATATAATGTTCCATGCATACTTGGTGTAACTGCAGTCGATAAAGCATTCAATATTAATGTTTCAGAATATGTTCTTAATATTGATGACTATCCATCTAGAGTCACTAATGTTGGCCTCGATGATGATATTGTCCAAAGCAATACTCAGGTGTATCTAACGACTGATATTATTGATGAGAATCTTCGTTTCAATTACGTATTCAATGGGTCAATCAATATATGCAATATGACATTATTTTCAGGAAATACATACAACTGTTCTTTCCTATCTTCTGGGTCATCTCATAATTACACAGTTATATCATACGATTATGCAAATAATGTTAATGACACTGTGAATTTCACAACTTATGTAGATGATAAAGAGCCAAGTGTGTTGTCATTTGGCTCAAATGACACAGATAATATTGTAAAAAGTAGTTTTATTGTCAATCTTTCTGTTAATGCTTCAGACAGGGATGCGACACAATCAGATATGGTGGATAACGTCACAATAGGAGGGCAGAATTTAACAAATCTTGAACCAGGAGATGTTTGGTATATTGTTACAACACCATTGACAGTCGGATGCGGTTCTGGTGACAACCTCAGCTGTGAGCTTTATGCAGTAGCACTGGATGATGCAGGCAATCAAAATATGACAAATTATACATTAGTTATAGATGATGCTGATCCTGTTGTTGTTTATTTCAACTCAAACGACACTGATTATGTGACCCGCTTGAATTCAATCCACAATTTGACAATAAAGATGACTGATTCAAATCCGGATTATGTTATGTTAAATACTACTGTGATGAATACTACTCAAGATAATACTATATGGTATAGTGTTATGAATGCTTCTGTTGCTGGATGCCCTCAATCTGGTGAGAATGTCTCCTGCACAGTAAATAGTTATTCGTATGATATCTTAGGCAATATGAAGATTGAAACTATTGATTTCATAATTGATGAAGTAAATCCAAATATATCTGCAATAAATGTGAATGATAGTGACCTAATTGTCAGGAATGACCGGCCCCTAAACTTTTCACTGCTATCAAGCGATGCAAACATAAATAATGTGAATATTAACGGAACGGAGTTGACAAATACTCAGGATGTGCTTTGGGAAACTTCTACAGATCTTGATTCGTTTGGTTGCACGCTTTCAGATAACAGGACATGCACGATTATAGCTACAACATATGATAAGGCAGGGAATACAAACAGTTCAGAGATTACAATGATTGTTGACAATTTGCTCCCAAGTGTTGACACACTGTACAGTTCAGATATTGACAATGTCACTAGAACTAATGTTTCAATAACTTATTTTGTTAATGTAACTGAACATAATATCCAAAATGTTACATTAAATGGAACTGAGATGAGTGTTCAGGGGAATGGGGTTACTTATGAAGTCACCGCCACACCTGCTGATATAGGATGTGAATCAGGTGTTAATTATAATTGTACTTTAGTCGTAACAGCCCAAGACAAGGCAGGCAACATGAATTCATCCACTTATTTTCTCACTATCAAAGATGCTATTCCAGGAGTAGAAGATTTTATGATAAACAAGACGGTCAACATTTCAAGAAGCAACAGCATATTAAATTTCAGTGTAAAAATAATAAGTGATAATATTGATAACGTTACAATAAATGACAGTACTTTAATGAATCCTATTCCTGGTTCAGAAAGGTATAATCTTGTCACAACCCCAGCAGACTTAAATTGTCCTGAAGGAACAGAACAATATTGCATATTAAGAGTCAGTGCAATTGATTTTGCTTCAAATGGTAATTACACCGAGATGTCCATATTCATTGATGATGTCAAACCAACAATAAATAACATTGAAGCAAATGATACAATTGTAAATTCGTTTGTTGATGTCAATATTTCAATAAGTGCTTTGGATATAACTATCAATACAACCTGGATAAATAATAATTCCGGAATTGAATGCATTGCTGACTATCATGGTTCAAATATCTATTCATGCGTATTCCCTGTAGTGGAAACACAGAATTATACAATATATGTAAATGACACTGCATCAAATGTTCAGGCACAAAACATTACTATTTATGTTGATGATAAGGCACCGTATGTTACTAGTTATTACAGCAATGCATCTAACAATGTAAGTAGATCAGATGTTGAAGTAAGATATACTGTTGAGGCAGAGGACATCGATGATGCACCAACTCATGAAATCGAATTTGGAGATATTAATGGAACACAATTAGATAATCATTCAGACAATTACACTTGGTACATTATAGCATCTCCTTCAGATCTTGGTTGTTCGGCTGGGAATAATACCACTTGCGTTCTAACTTCAAGTGTGACCGACGCTGCAAATAATATCAATACTTCAAATTATTCAATCATAATAGATGATTACGATCCTGCTGTTTTCGATCTATTCTCTAACGATACAGACAATATCAGCCGAGATTCAACAGTTGTAAATATATCTGTGTCAGTGCTCGATCCGAACTTCAAAGAGGTAAGAATAAATGGATCTCTCATGAGTCTCGCTGGTTTCCCAGGTAATTTCAGTTTAACAAGTTCATTATCTGGTCTGGGATGTAATTATTCAATTAGCAACCTTTGTGTGATAGCAGCAACCGCATATGATTATGCTGGCAATCATGAATCGGTTGAGATGAGTATAGCCCTTGATAATACAAACCCCATTATACTATATCCTGATAGTAATGCTAGTTATAATATCACAAGAAGTGATATCGACATAAATATTTCTGTTAATGTAACCGATGCAAATCTAAGGTCTGTATATGTAGAAGGAAACTTGATGTCAAGAATTGGATTGTCAGACATATTTGAGTATACTGCAAATGCAAGTTATCTTGGATGTACTAGTGGTACCAATGAAACCTGTTCATTAGAAATAACAGCATATGATGAAGCAGACAATTCTGAGACAATCCCATTCAGTATTATTATTGATGATGTAAATCCTGATGCATTCAATCTCAATGTCAGTGATAATATAAGTCAGTCTAATACGACCATTATATTCTATGCAAATATATCGGATGCAAACATTGAGACAGTAATCATGGAAAATATAAGTACTACTGCATGTGTAATGAACCTGGTTGATAGTCTGTTCCAGTGTGAGATCAATACAACCATAACACAGAATTATACTCTAAAAGTTTTGGACAAGGCTGATAATCTTAATGATTCCTTGATGATTTCAGTATATGTTGATGACAATGAACCAGAAATACTAACGCTTATATCTAATGATACTGATAACGTCTCTCGACATGATATCTCACTAAATATCAGCGTGAACGCCTCTGATTTTGATGGTATACCATATGATGAAGTCCAAGCGGTATACCTTAACCAATCTGTACCTTTGACTCAGTTAGGTAATACTTCAATTTGGTCAGTCCAGACTATGTTAAGCGACTTGAATTGTGATACTGGAAAATCAGAAATATGTTTGGTTACTGCAACTGCATATGATTTTGCAGATAATACAAATACTACCGATTATTATATTACAGTTGATACTTATACGCCAAATATATACAGATTGGTATCCAATGATACTGATAATATATCACGAAGTGATATTTCAATCAATATTAGTGTAAATGTAATAGAAGAAAATATCAGATCTGTTGTCCTGAATGAATCAGTTATGGACCATGGCCAAGGAGAAACGTGGTACTACTCAACAACACTATTTGATGTATGTGATGATGAAAATGGGAGTAACTTAACATGTGTACTTCGTGCAACAGGCATTGATCTTGCAGATAATTCAAATTTCTCTGATTATATTATTACGATTGATGATGAGTTCCCATATCTCTATAATAGTTTCATCAATCTGACAAAAAATGTGACCAATTTAAACAAGGACATCAATATAAGTATATATGTTGATGAAAGTCATCCTAAGAACATTTCAGTAGATTACATATCTGCGGTTCAAAATTATCAAAATCCTGCTTCAAATGAGACCTTGTATTCTGTAATTCTTTCACCATCTGATTTAGGTTGTATTTCTGGAGCAAATGAATTGTGCATCCTAAACTATACTGCCTTAGACTATGCAGATAATTTAGCATATAATGAAATAAATTTGTACATAGATGATGAAACACCAAATGCTATAGAATTCAATTCAAATGATACAATAGTCCGATCAAATACTACAATTATGCTTTATGCAAATGTCACAGATGATAATCTGGAGAATATTTGGACTACTAATATGACCGGTCTTGAATATGAAAGATACTGTGATATGAGTCATTGGTATGGACAGAGATACAGGTGCTATTACATTATCAACTCCACTTCTGAGTTCTGGTTGTATGCAAATGATAGTGCAGAAAATTTCAACAATAATCTTAACATTACAGTTATCGTTGATGACGGATTCCCAGGTGTTGACAATTTATCTATAAATGATTCAGACAATATTATTGTCAGTTCACAGATAATTAATTTTACTGTAGAAGTCTCAGATCCGTATGTTGCTTCAGTGGATATAAATGGTACTCAGATGTCATTAAGTGCTGAACTGAGTCTTTATGAAATTGTAACTGACGCTCAAAGTCTGGGTTGTCCAACAGATGTGTATGCACCTTGCTATCTTCGTGCAAATATTTATGATGAAGCAGGCAACTACAATTTTACCGACCTGAATATAACTATTAATGATATTGCACCTAAAATATCCTTCATCATATCAAATGACTCGGATAATATAAGCAGGTCAGATGTGGAGGTCAATTTCACAGCTGAGATCAATGGATCTGAAATAAAATTCGTAAATTTGAATGGATCAAATATGACTGAAAATAGTGAAAACAGTTACTCACTCAATATTAGTCCAAGTAGCTTAGGATGTCAGGCTGGAAGGAATGAACCCTGTCTGCTGATTGGTGTCGTAGAGAGTTATTCTGATTTACAAGGTACAAATAATTATACAATAATAATTGATGAAGGGATACCTTACACTTATTTATTTAATGCGAACAAATCCGTAATAAAAACAGGTAACGAGATTAATTTCACTGCAAATGCGTCTGATGAACACCTAGAAAATGTCACAGTTGTTAATAGTACTGGTGATCTGGTATGTCTAATGGATACCTTGTTAGAGAATGAGTTCTTTACTTGTACTGTAAGTATCAATGCTAATGATACACTCACTATGGTAGCCCTTGACAAGGCTTCAAATAGTGAGGATTCCAGGACTGTAGACATATTTATTGATGACTTGTTGCCAAATATAGATTCCATTTCAACTAATAGCAGCAGATTGAACAATCACACCAAGTCAGACGAGATTCTGAGGATTATAATCGATGCTAGTGATTTAGATGGAATTGGATCAGATCATATAACAAAAGCTAATTATACAACAATATCTGATAGTGGTCCATTCACAAGAATAGGTGTAACCTCTTCCTGGTATATGGATAGAAATATCTCTGATTTTGGGTGTTCGACGGGCGCGAACGAATCATGTATAATTGAAATCAGTGTATTTGATGAAGCAGGCAATTCTCTCGTTCAGAACCATTCATTCATAATTGATGATGTTATTCCATCAGTTTATTCTTTAGAAAAGAATAACACAAATGCTGTAGTGATGAGCCTTGAACCAATTAATTTCACAGTAAACGCATCTGATTTAAATATTTATGAAGTTATCATAAATAATGTAAGCGCTACCTATATAGGAGATAATATTTGGTCATTGACAACAAATGCTTCTAATCTTTCATGTACAAGTGGAGATAACATCAGTTGTCAGGTCAGAGCAGATGTATATGATTTTGCTGGTAATGTAAATTCAACAAATATATCTATAGTAATTGATGACATGGCACCAGCAATTAACTGGTTCATTATTAATAGAAGTAATAATATATCCCGTAGTGATGTATTAGTCAATATATCAGCAAATATCTCAGAAAATAATTTGTATTCAGTAACTGTTAATGGTAGCTTATTGAGTCAGCTTGCTGATTCTGATATATACTTCAACCTTTCAAATTTAAGCACATATGGGTGCTCCGGTGGTAAAAATACTCCTTGTATACTTGGATTATCTGCAGAAGATATCAGTGGCAACCTAAACACTTCCGAATTGATTGTATATATTGATGACTATCTGCCTCTGATTCCAGTAGCTAATGAACACGGACTAATTTCCAATGTGTCTACGAACATCACTAGAAGTGACAAAGTCATAAATTTCTCAGTAAATAGTTATGATGAAAATTTTAGATATGTTACTTTGAATGGGACACTTATGGAACTGGGAGCAGGAAATATAAGTCATGTGAATCGCACTGTCCAGCAATTATGCGGTGCCTATGATGTAGAGAATGAAACATGTATATTCACAGCTTTTGCGTACGATTATGCTGATAATGTCAATTCTTCGACTTATAACATTGTCGTTGATGATATTCCCCCGACTGTCGAATCTTTTGACTTTAACGATAGTGACAATACAACAAGAAGCGATATAATGCATAACTTCACTGTGTACGTTACAGATCCATTCCTAGTCAATGTTACTATTAATGACACAGAGATGGAAAGAATCGGTGAAACAGATTATTGGCAATATATAGGAACTCCAGGAAACTTAAGCTGTAGTAGTGGGACAAATGTTATCTGCCTACTTCGCTCCACTGGAACTGATATTGCTGGTAATGAAAATTATATTGATATGGAACTCAAGATTGATGAGGGACATGTTAATATTACTGATTTAGATGTTAATGTCACACGAAAACTCGATTGGAGTCAGCCAATCATGAAAGTTAATTCAACTGTCAATTTCACAGTATTAGTAAATGATGATAATATAGTTAATGTCACTTTAAATGGTACAGAGATGAATCAGGTTGGAGATTCATTTATGTACAGTTTAGTGACTACACCGTATGCAATGAACTGCCAGACAGGTGCAAACAATAATTGCTCGTTCCAAGCTTACGCCATAGATGCAGCAGGGAATAATAATGTAACTGATCTAATAATAACCATTGATGATGTTCCTCCAGTTGTACTAAGGGCATATTCAAATGACAGCGACAACTACTCGCGAAGCGATGTTGATGTAAATTTCAGCGGAATTGCAGATGACCCATATATGTATAATCTCACAGTAAGGGTCAATGGTATGGATCTTGTTAATGACAGCTGGCATTACGTAGCAAAACCAGTGGATTTAGGATGTCCTATTGGTGTTGAGACCACATGTGATGTGTGGTTTGAAGCCTTTGATATTGCTGGCAATAATATGTCCAAGCTCTATATTATTAATGTTGATGATGTTCCTCCAACCGTTACAGATCTTACGGCCACCAATGCTCAGGAGGGAAGCCAAGAGACAGGATATTTACCAGTTGTCAGTCCGCTTGAGAACACATCCTGGGCTGTGACAGCTTCAGATACAAACACATTTACATTGAATTTCTCAATGAATAATGGAACTGAACATGGTAACGGAACTTGGGACTTCATGACATATTCAGGAAGTGGGAACATATATTCACTCACAATGAATGTCATAGATTATCTTGCCAAATCAAATAAATCATATGAGTTTGTTGTTGTTGGTGAAGATTATGCTGGAAATAAAGCAAACTCAACTGAATATGTTTATATCGCAGAATCTCAACCGAGCGTCCAGAATGTTACAGTCGATAAGGTGTTTGTTGAGACAAACTATGAAAATGTAACGCTCAATTTCAGTGTTCAGAGTTATGTGCAGGTCATAAATGTTACAATTAATTTCAGCAATTCTGGAAATGAGGAATTTTTAACAGATAATCTTGGAGCAAGATCAGGCAATTTCAGTTATAATTTCTCACCTAAGAAAACAGGATATTACAATGTGACAATAAGAGTAGTAAATCTTGCTGATTCAGTTGGGACGTCTATCAATGAGGAATTGTTCTTTGCTTCTGGAAGCACAACAGGTGTGATACTTTCTACTGTTGATGAGTGTAATATTTGCAGTGAGAACAATCTAACCTTTGACAATATATCAAGGGATTCTCCTGGCACACTTGTACTGAATATGACGTTCAATAATACTGGACGGTCACCTATGTACGGTACTGACTTGGATTCACCTATCACAGGACCAACTGTATCTTTCAATCTTCCAACGGGTATCTCAATTAATGCATCTAATGATAAAATCCAGTGTGATGTCATTGCTCCAAATACATCATGTAATTTTTCAATTAATGTGACAATCAATGTATCAGCAAAGGTTGGTATAAAACAGATTATGGCTATTGGCTCGTGGAGCAATTCAGATTATTCACCAGGGTCTGTTACAAACGAAGATGCAGAACTTACACTTAATGAGTTCAAGGAACTGGAAATTCTTGAAGAAAGTCTATCGCATAACAGGGTTTTCTATGGGAGGAACTTCACAATAGGCAATTTCAGTCTGGCGTCTTATGGTAATATTGCCCTTCATGATGTTAATATATCAGTAATCAGTGGTAATCTCAGTTCAGATAATGTAACGCTCAATTCATATTATATCCAACAGTTGAATATCTCTCCTGATGCAGTTATCCCAATTAATGTATCTGTATATAATACAGGAATTTTCAGATCATATGTATTTGCTAATGCAACTAACGAAGTGTGCCTAGATCCTACATTATGTATTGATACAATGCCTTTTGATATTACGGTGTTCAAAGAATTGTCTGTCGAACATTATCAACCAGTAAATGGGCGGATAATGAGACAAAGTGGTGAAAATGGTCTGCTAAAAATATACTGTCAGGTATCACATACGTATGATGGAGAGCAAATTGATGAGACATATAATGTTAAACTTATCGATAATGCAACATCCAATGAGACAATATACTGGGATGAGACAGGCCCAACAGTATTTGGAAAGGTTGCAAGATTTGACTATGATATGACACAAGAAGAAGTGGGCCCGCATAACTTTTCTTGTATAATTTACGACAATCTCAGCATGTATTACCTTGTTAATCAGGAACTTAATATTTCAAGTACTCAGGCAGATTTAGTTGGTGTGATTAACCACACGATAAATAGAACACTCAATTCAGATGCAGTGTATTGGTCAGATAACCATGAGAAAAATACTACAGCTCTCAGAATGGACATATTTGATGAATTTGGTGAACCAATCCAAGGTGCCAGCATTTTATTCAAATCAAATGCTACTCCGACCGGAGCTTATAACACTATTGGTTCTTGCATCACGGAATCTGGAGGAAATTGTACATTCATATGGAATCCAGATGTGATTAAGCAAGATACATACACAATCAATTATACAATATATAAAAGTGAATATTATGAACCCAGAAACGTAAATGGATCAATCAATATAACGGTTTATGGACATTTAAATATCAGTATTATTGATTCAGGGAACACAATAATTTACAGAGATAACAATCATAGTGAGGGTTCACCAACAAATACCACGATTGTCATTCAAGTGAACGAAACGAATGTTCCTATTGAAAATGGAATGGTGTACTTCTATTATCAGAACACGACACAAGAGATTGGTGTCTGCACCACGAATGCTTCAGGTATGTGTCAATTCTATTGGGATCCTAATTCAACTATCAATCCTGGAACAGTAAATATTTCCATGGTAGCAGTAAGTCCGCTTTATACTAACTCATCCATGAAAAATATCGAGATTGACATATGGGCACACAATAAAATTGAATGGTTGGAACCAGATCAAAATATACTTTTGAATGATTCAATACCAATGTCATTGTACTATTTCAATCTAAGTGTTGGCGTGCGATGGAGTCAGAATAACGAATACATATCTAATTATGATTTCCCATTGGAAATGTATAGGCTTGAACCGTACTCGTTCCAAAATGATGTCGTATTCAACAATAGTCCTGTTATTAATGAACAGGAAATTGATTGGTCTTTCAGTGAAGTTTATGGAAGTGTCACAGATATGGATGATGGCTCAATGAACATTACAACTTCTGAACTACTTTTCAAGGTCAGATCTGAATATCTGACAGAGGCTCTTACTGGTTATGATATAATCAGAGTAAATATCAGTGAAATTGTGACCAATATGGATTGGGGTCTTGAAATATATAATGGAACTAACTGGGTACAAATAATTGATTATAACCAAAATAATTCATATGATGTCAATATATCCAATAAGAACATTCAAGGTATTGGAATAATTGCTAGGTCGCTAAATAGTCTTGAAAAAACTATGACTGTAGAAAATATTACCTTAATAAATAATGTATATACAAAGATTACTCCAATAGGGGCTGAATACATTGTTAATGAGAATGACACAGCATCAAATTCAGCTGGTGATATGGAAAATCTGGGACAATTAATACCAAAGAGTGTCAATCATGGATGGTATAGCTCAGAGAATATTGAGGCAAAAAGGAATGATAATTACACATACACATATGCAGATAATTTTTCTATGTTGATCAATCTTACTGGATTTGTACCTGCTGAAACTGGTTATGTTGCTTGGCACTACAATTATTCACTTATCAATGCATATAATGTATCTGATTATGAAAAGATTGGCTTATCATTGTATATCCCTGCAAATTCATCTTACATGACACATAGTCTGTCTTTAGGAGATGACAATGCTCCAAATCCAAATTATGCAACATATACTTTATTGGGAGAAGAAGGTTGGAATAATTTCATGGTAAATCTGTCTTATTTTACGGATAGAGGTGTTGATATTTCTGCGATAAGGTTCATAAATATCTCATTTACAAATGATGACACTGGAATTGAAGAATATCAAGGTAATTATTACCTTGACCAAGTCATATTCATAAAGAACATAACTTCTGTCAATGGGGTTCCAACAACTCCATGGAAACTACCTGAAGCAGGATATTATAAATTCTATGCGCGGCTACCGTACAAAAATTACTTCAATTCGTCGGTCAGAGAAGTGTATCAGACAGTCAATTTTGAAAGCAAGGAAGGGGGAGATCAAGGAGAAACTCAAGACAATCAATCTTCAGAATTTGATCTGGCTGGACTAATATCAGGAGCAGAAGTTACATCATTTGAGGTTTGGCCTATTAATCAAAGATTAATTATTCCTGAAAACAGCACGGGCTTTCTTTACAACCTGAGCATCTACAGTGTTACAAACCTAAACCTCACATTAAATCTCAGTGCACCTCATGAGATTCTGTACCTGAATAATGCAACTAATGATGAGTACTACTTAACATTAATGCCTGGACAGTTAATTGAGATACCAATATATTTCAACACATCTAACAAGACAGAAGCTTACGACAGTCCAACAAGAGAAAACATCATTATCACCTCAGATGACACTAAGGAAGTAGTTATTTCTGAAGAGGAATTAAATCTTAGGAACGTATTTGGCAAAATTATAACTCCAAATTCAGTTCAGACTACATCAGCAATAGAAAAAGAGGATATCATTAATGTACGTATGAATTTAAGCTATGATGGAAGTTCATCACTTGAAGACACTCAAAATATCTCATTTGATTTACTTGTCGCTGATCTCAAATGCGAACAAACAAGTAAAACAAGGGATATTGCTTCAGGTACATGGGATATAACCTGCAAGGCACCTGAGATTCTATATAATCCTATACTCAATGATCTTGAGCTTATTGTTTATCTTGACAATATAAGTTCAGATGGGATGGTTGGGAGAGGAAGTATCATTGACATAGAGGATAATGCAATTTTGTATAAGGATATTTTGCCTCCTGTTTTCCATAATGTAAATATCTCAGTTGAGGATTTGAACACAGATAGGTTAGTCAGAGCAAATATCACTGATAATTCTCAAATCGATGAAGTCATCTCCTATCTCATGAACCCATCCGCTGAAATGGAACAGACTCAATTTACTGATGGTGACACAGTAGATTTCTTATTCAATGGAAGTCTTCAAAATATTACTAGTGTGCAGTTACCTGTAAATGCTACAGTAACAGGAGCAGTATTTAGAATAAATGTGTCTCCATTGGATATGGAATATTTAAGCAATATTAATATCAGCGTAGGAGATGAAGTGATTTGGAGTCATGAAGGTTATCTTGGTAAACAATCAGAAATTCAGGCATATGAAAATGGAGAGTTTGTGGATAAATCAGATGTTCTTGTCGAAGATCTTCAGGAACAGCTTTATCTTAAGCTTCCAAGAGGTGCCATGGTAACTGGAGTTGAATTAAATCTTACTGGAGAAACAGATCAAGAAGTCCTTGAACGCCCTGTTGGAATAAGTAGGGACAGTGATGGATATTTGTATATTGTTGATAATTACAAAAGTAAGATATTTGTCCTCAATCCGGATCTAACATACAATAGTACAATGGGAAGGTATGGAAGTGATACTGCAAGTCTGGATCATCCTGAAAATATTGATATAGACAATCTGAATCAGGTATATATTGCAGACAGGAATAATAATAGGATTCAAGTTTTAGGGTCAAGGAATGGGTCGGACCAAGTAAGTTATTTTGGAGAAGGGCAAGAATATTCTGGTAAGATGGATTCAACAACAATAAATGTTGGTTATATTTCAAATGTTTCAGAATCCGGACTGTACGTAAGTCCAATCCATGGTGTATCTAGTTTAAGTGACTCAAAGGTAAAAGAGGGTAATACGTCATTATTGACTACTATGGATGTGATGAATAATTATGATCAGTATAATATCACTTGGTTCTTTGCTGATCAGTCCTTTGATCTTAACTCTTATGATGAGATTAATCTATATGTATATCTAAATACTGAAGGTATAAATTTAACATTAAATATCAGCGATGTTGAGGGGTGTGTCTATAAGTATAATGTACCTTATGTTACCGATGAATGGTCAAAAGTCTCAGTTGATCTCCTTAACTATTCAGTTGAAGGTTGTGATCTCTCAAGGATAAATGAATTGCGAATAATTGCGCAGAGCAATACAGACAGTTTGACAAATGTCGAGTTTTACCTTGATAATGTTACATTAATTGATATCTATGATCCTTTCACCTTCAAAAGAACTCTACTGTCTCACAATGAGACAATGAATTATCCAAGGGGCGTTCATTATGGATCCGATGGGCAAACTTATGTGGCAGACACATTTAATGATAAAATTAGAGTATTCAACAGCAGTTCTGATGAAGCTTACACTCTGCAAAATGATATTGATCTAATGTATCTTCCTTCGGATGTCTTAACAGATAATGGACTGATATATATTGCAGAGTCAGGTAATAATAAGATAAAGGTTTATAATTATTCCAATGGTACTACGACAGAAGTAAGGTCTCTTGGACAAGAATCACCAGAAAGATACAACTTCAGCAGTCCAAGAGATATCGAAATCAGTGATGAATTACTGTACGTGCTTGATTCATATAATAATAGGGTCCAAATATTCTCATTGGACTCTGAGTTTAGTTACTACGCTTCCATTGAGCTTAATTTCTCAAGGCCTCAGGGATTGTATGTAGACGATCAATCAGTAATAATTGCAGATACATATGGCGGACGAGTGGTAATTTTCAACAAGGTTGGCGGCGGCTATGTATATAATACTACTATTGATATGTTCGGTGAATTCTATCCTACAGGAATTAAGGTAGACATTGGATCCGATGAAGGCGAGTTCTATGGTAATTTTGTCAATCTTGAGTACTATAATCAATATTGGCTCGACAACAAAGTATCAATCAATGATAATGGGACGGTCAATGCAATAAATGCATATATTTCAGATTGTGATATGATCAGTGACACTGCAGGATATCAGTACTGCCTTGTACCAATCAATATAAGCTGTCAAACGACTGGAAAACTAAATCTCTCTGATTTATTAGTACAATATGATTATATCAGTGAAACAAAGCAACTTAGAAACGCCTTTAATGATTATTTGTATTCTGTTAGTGGCTTAAATGATGATTTTGTGAATGTCAATATAACTGTCAATGTCAATGGAAGCGGAATATTTGTGATAGATAGGCTGTCTCTTCAATATGCTGAAGAAAATACTGAGAATTCATACAACTTAAATCAAGAAGACCTTTATGAATCGTCATTAATAAATCTGGATGAGTCCGGTGAATACACCTTATTGATTTATGCGACCGATGCAGCTGGACAAAAAGATTCATTCAGAAAGTGGTTTGACAATGAGAAGTTGCTGACTTTAAGTAATGAGATTGTCAGTAATTCAAACAATATATCTGTGCTAATGGACTTCATGAGACCAAAGACAAATGAGAGTATGTATAGATTCATGGCCAATAACAGTAATGTTACCGTAAATGGGTCAATATACAATAGATCCTACAATATCCAGTTAAATATAAGCCTGCCAACAATATATAATCATGAGATTGCCATTGATGAGCAATACGTTGAGATCAAGGACGCTGAGCTTAACATTGAAATTGATAATGAAACAAATGAGTCAATAGTCCGCGATCCTATCAAGGTTAAGGCAGTAAGCTTGAACACTCTCTACCTTCCGCTTACAATAAAGGGCTTTGAAGATGAAAGGGGACCACTAGCACTCTCAGGAGTATCGCTAAAAAACAACCTGAAATCGTTCAATAATATATTCATCAAACTTAATTATACCAGTATGCTTAACAAACTAGTTAATGATTATAATTATGAAGTATCAGAAGACAACCTCTATATTTACAGATGCCCATATTACAATTCAATTGAATGTACCGCAGATGATTGGACTCTAATCAATTCGTCCGAGCGTGATACTGAGCAAAATGTTATCTGGATCAATATTAATAGCACATCTACTTATATCATTGGTGAGGATAACCTGACAAGTGCTCTGGATAGCACAAAAGATGAGGATGAACCACCTGTTCCAGTTAGACCTGGTGGTGGCTCAGCCGCAGCAGGAGGGTCAGCGGGCATAATTGACCAGTCAAACATCCTATTCTGTGGTGATGGCACCTGTTCATACGAAATCAATGAGACTTTTGAGAACTGTCCGGAAGATTGTGAACCATCAGTAAGGTTATTCTTGACATGTGGAAATAATATATGTGAACTTGGAGAAAATATTGACAACTGTCCGGAAGATTGTTCTTTCTTCCCATTCGATTATGAATTGGACTTCCTGAATCCAGAAGTCCCTCGTAGTCAGAATAGAACTTATGGAATAAAACTTGCAAATAACATGAATTATTCTGTGGATGTCGATTTGAGCATTATTGGGGAAAACATCAACCAATTGATCAGCCTGCAGCAGTATAATGTTACACTTGGTATTAGAGAAGAGATAATCATTCCAGTATATATATCATCAAATGATTATACTCCTACCGGCATCTATAATGGTGATCTATTATTGACCTCCGAATCTAGATCAGTTGCAGTTCCTCTTACAGTTAAGATAATCAAACCAAAGGAAGAACCATTCCTAGATGTATCAATTGATGTGCTATTAAAACAAGTGGCTCCAGAGGATAATTTAACATTTAGAGTGGATTTGATGAATAAAAAATCAAAAGAAGCAAATATATCGTTAGAGTATCAGATAATAGATGTTCTAAGCGAGCAGACTGTTTACACAGAAAGTTCAGAATTTTTGATAAACACTTCAATATCATATGTTAAAAGCATAGAAATCTCGCAAATAAATGTTTCTCATCTTATGAATACAACGAATAGGACTACTCTCCTTGGTGAATATCTTATAAAAATAGTCGCAGATTATGATGAGCATACTGGTTTTGATACTGCCTTATTTGAGATCTACAGGCCCTTCTGGACAGGAACAAAAATAAAAATAATATCAATCTCGATAATTTCAATTGCAGCATTAGCTATAGGATATATTGGATATAGGAGATATCTTGCACAAAAGAGAAAGAAAGCACGGTATGTTTTCCCAATGGATTATAGTAAGTTACCACAGAATGACAGTAGCGGTCTATGGTTAGGTACTATTGCAGAAACCAAGAACAAAGCTTACTATAATATGAATGACCTGACGACACACGCATTGGTTGCTGGTTCGACGGGATCAGGAAAGTCTGTATCTGCATCTGTTATTGTAGAAGAATCTCTTGAAAAGAAAGTACCTGTAATAATCTTTGATCCGACTAGTCAATGGACTGGTTTTGTAAGGCCATGTAAAGATAAGAATTTATTGAAATACTATCCTAAGTTTGGACTTAGTGATGATGATGCCAGACCATATAAAGGTCTCATATATGATGTAAAGACACCAGAAGTAAATATTGATTTCAAGAAGTTTATGAATCCAGGAGAAGTTACAGTGTTCAATCTTGCCAATCTTAAAGTTGGTGAGTATGATATTGCAGTCAAGAATATTGTCGATACTATATTCCACATGCAATGGGAGGAATCACCCGAATTAAGAATGCTCTTGGTATTTGATGAGGTCCATAGACTGCTTGAGAAATATGGTGGTAAAGGCGGATATATTGCGCTGGAGAAGGGAGCAAGGGAGTTTAGGAAGTGGGGAATCGGTATGATAATGGCATCACAGGTATCTGCAGACTTCAAAGAGTCAATAGCTGGAAATATCCTTACAGAAGTACAGTTGAATACAAAGTCTATGGAAGATATTAAGAAAATTGCACAGAAGTATGGGACTGAATTCTCAGAGAGAATCTCTAGAGAAGGTATTGGTGTTGCAATGATCCAGAATCCAAAATATAATGATGGTAAACCATGGTTCATCAATTTCAGACCTACTTACCACTCACCACATAAGATTGCAGCTGAAGAGCTTGAGATGTATGGTAAGTTCACTGATCAGTTAACTGTCATTGAGGAAGGTATTGCCAAACTCAAATCCAAGAAGATTGATACTTCAGATATTGAAATGGAAGTCAAATTGGCCAAAGATAAGCTCAAAGAAGGACACTTCAAGATGGCAGAAATCTATATTGGAGGCTTGCAAGATAGGTTTGACAAACTGAAGAAAACGAAATGAAAATAAAAAGAGGTGCTATTTGTATACTGATACTAATTGGTATCATGTCTGTCGGATACTTTGAAGTATTTGCTGCAAACGAAGATATAGCTGCAAGCATAAGAAATCAGTCAAGCAACTTAGTTATCAATATAACCTGTGGTAACAATAGATGTGAAACTGGAGAGAATGAATATAATTGCCCTCAAGATTGTTCAAAGTCGCCATTTGACTTTAAGATGAGTTTTACTAATCCGCAGATATGGCTTGGTGCTGAAGAGAAGATTCATTTCATTGAAATACAGAATAATCTCAAAACAGAAATAACTGTTAATGTGAATTTAATAGGGGACACTCTTAACAGACTAATTCACATTAACAAGACGACTTACGTTATTAAATCAAGAGAGACTGGGATTGTCAATCTTGTTATTCGGGCCTGGGATGTTACTCCGGGAGTCTATAATGGATATATAAACTTAAATTCTGCTAAGAAGAATGTCACGATACCTGTTGGAATACAAGTATATGATGAAATAAAGGATACTATTGATGTTCAGTCTAACATTATCGGAGATGAAATCGAAAATGATGGGTCAATTAAACTCCATATCACAATTTATAATCCTAATTTCAAGACAGTCAATATGTCAATATCATATTATATTAATAATTCTGTCGATGGGCTGATGATTTATAATTCAAGTGAGTATATGTTAATAAATTCTTCAAGAGTATTGGTCAGGGATTTTGACTTGAACAGTTTCAATCTGACCAACAGGTTTTATTCACATAATATGACAGTTAAACCTGGAACATTAAGAGAAGTGCCACCAAGCGACTATTATGTCACCGTAAAATTCAACCTTGATAACCAAACGATCTATCTGACTGATACTGTGATAATAAGCAAGCCTTTCTGGACAAAAGACAGAATATGGGTAGTGATTGGAAGCATATTGTTTATTGCTATAGGGGGGGGAGGACTATTTGGCTACAAAAAATATATGGAACTAAAAAAGAATAAAGCTAGGTATGTTTTCCCAATGGATTATAGTAAATTACCACAACAGGATAATTATTCTTTGTGGTTAGGATTGATTGCAGAAACCAAAAAAAAGGCCTTTTATAGTATGAATGATTTGACAACCCATGCACTTGTTGCTGGTTCTACTGGTTCTGGTAAATCTGTTTCTGCCTCAGTAATTGTGGAAGAGGTTCTTGAAAAAAAGGTACCTGTAATCATTTTTGATCCAACCAGTCAGTGGACTGGATTTGTACGGCCGTGCAAAGATAAAAATTTATTAAAATACTACCCAAAATTTAGTCTTACAGATGACGATTCCAGACCATATAAAGGTTTAATCTATGATGTAAAGAGTCCTGACGTCCAGATTGATTTCAAGAAATTTATGAATCCTGGAGAAGTGACTGTATTTAATTTAGGTAATTTAAAGGTAGGAGAATATGATATTGCAACGAAAAATATTGTTGATACGATATTTCATATGAGATGGGAAGAATCTCCTGAACTCAAGATGTTATTGGTATTTGATGAGGTGCATAGGCTACTTGAGAAATATGGTGGTAAAGGAGGATATATTGCGCTTGAGAAAGGAGCAAGGGAGTTTAGGAAGTGGGGAATCGGCATGATAATGGCATCACAGGTATCTGCAGACTTCAAAGAGTCAATAGCTGGGAACATCCTTACAGAAGTACAGTTGAATACAAAGTCTATGGAAGATATTAAGAAAATTGCACAAAAGTATGGGACTGAATTTTCAGAGAGGATCTCTAGAGAAGGTATTGGTGTTGCTATGATCCAGAATCCAAAATATAATGATGGTAAACCATGGTTCATCAATTTCAGACCTACTTACCACTCACCACATAAGATTGCAGCTGAAGAGCTTGAGATGTATGCTAAGTTCACCGATCAGCTCAGCGAGATTGAAGTTCAAATTACTAAGCTAAGAGAGAAGAAGGTTGATACTTCTGATATAGAAATGGAAATTAAGTTAGCCAAGGACAAGTTAAAAGAAGGTCATTTCAGGATGGCAGAAATTTATATAAATGGATTATTTGAAAATTTAAACAAATTGAAAGGAAAGAAATGAAAGATTCAATTATGATTGCAAAGGAGAAACTGGCCCAAAGCGAGTTTGACAGTTTTGATATTGATAATATTATTGAAAAGATTGTCATGAAGAGGCGGGCTTCAAATGTCCAGAGTTCTGTTGAACAGAAAGATCAAGTTATCGGATCAAAGAATAATTCAACACAATCATCACAGATATCAACTCAGGATAGTACTGTAACAGATACTGTTAGTGGGAATGTCAAAGAGTCAAAGGGTGTACCTGAAGGAACTACTCAAAATGATTCATCAAAAGGTGCCGATAATGGAACAGCAAATATAAATGTAATATCAGAAGATGATATTAAAGAAATAATTAAAGGTGCTTTAGTAAGAGGAGTTAAAATTAATTCTATTTCGGATCACTTAATTCAAAGAGGATTAGACAAGGACCGTTGTAATAATATTATTCATGATTCTTTCAGCAGTATTGATAGGAATCAAATAATTGCTGAACAACAAATTGAAGACAAGAAAAAGGCTAATGAGGGTGATAATAATATGTCGCAAAACGAGGATAATCAGAATCAACCAGATGAAAAAGTAAGCAAGGAATCAGATGCTGAACAAAAAAATGTAGAGGAAGCAAAGGAGCAAACTGATGAACCATCTAAAGACAAACAAGGTAAAGATGCAGAGGATTATGATCGAAGCAGAGATGCATTCAAACCAGGAGAATTAGCTGAATTGGAAAAGGCTGAAGCAGAGAAAAATAAAAGTCTAATGGATAAGCTATTCGCGAAAAAAGAAAACACTGAAAAAAATGATGACAACGGTAAGGAAGTGGTAATCGAGCGAGATGTTTTTGATGGTAGTTATTTAGATAGGGCTACAAAAGCAGAGATCAGAGAAATAACCAACAGGATAATGGAAGAATATAAGAAAAGAACAGATGACATACAGTTAATGGTTGAAAAGGTTGATGGTAAAATAGCAAGGGAGAAGGAAGTTGATGAAGGTCTGAATATGAGAATCTCTGATCTTGTTGAAAAGATTGGTGAACTCCGTTCAACAATAATGGGCAGGGAGAGATTTTTTGACAAGATGGAAAATGATTTTGAATCAATGAAAGATGTTATTCACGATCTGAAGCCGGAGAGAATAAAGAAAGAATTTGAAGATAAAGAGAAGTCAATACTCCAGTTGGACGCCAAAATTGAAAAAGCAACTAATGTTCTTGAGACGATGTCAGTTGATCTGAAAAAATACAAAGAAATAATGACTAAGATTGTAAGTTATGAAAATTTGCTTGCTACTCTAGAGGACTTAAATAAGAAAGTCAAGAAAATTGATGAGACTGAAAGATATATGGAAAAGATAGGAGGACGTTTGGAGACTTCATACTCTGATCTTAACAAGAAATTGGGTACTATAGTAACTCATGATGAAAAACTTAGGGGATTTGAAGAAATGACAAAAGAGTTCACGAAGAATATTGACCTTCTCCAAAATAAACTTGAAAAGAAGCTCAATAAAAATGATATTGAGAAAGTGTACCCCGAATTTGAGAAGAAATTCAATGAACATTTTGGTAAGATCAATGATGAGATTGCAGTGCTTAAAGATGCCCTTTTCAGAAAGGAAGTTAATGAATCAAATAGTAGCTCTATTGTCTACCCAAACCAAACCACTGATCAGACAATCAGTAACTCAGGAGTTTCTTCACCTGGAAACCAGAAGGTCTCAGATTCCAGCAGTGCGACCTTAAATGCTCCAGAAAATAGTGTTCACGTTGAAAAGGCTCCTAGTCAAAACCAAAAATCCGTAAGCCCACAAACACAAAACCTATCTAGGGAATCTTCAACACCTAGTAGCGCACCTAAGAATGAGAACAAGATGAGCATTAAGGAGAAAGAACTAGTGAATGCATTAATTAAACATATCGAAGCAAAAATTGATAGTGATCAAGCACCTCAATATTATAAAAAAGCTGTCGATATGATTACAAAATACCCTGAAGATCCTTCAATCAACCAACTGAAGAACAAACTGACTGAAATAAGATCAAAGATGCTAGGATCAGATGGTCCTGAAATTAAATTCAGTTGGGGAAACTGGAATAAGTAAGTCACATAAAAAAATGAATTCCCGTTCCGCTTTATCTCCAAGCTGAATTTTAAGATCAAAGATACTCGAGCATCACAGAAATCTTCAATGGCATGAAATAGTCATCTCACAACTTAAATCTCACAACGTGAGATTTTCAATAACTTATGTTTTCTTCTGAAAGTTAATTGCAGTTATCAATATGAAATCCTCTAAATGGTTTGTAATAAGTAAAAATTAATTATTAATAAGTAAAAAAAGGGGAAATTTGCCAATTTTTAGAATTTTTGAATGGTAGTTTAACTATAATAAGTTTAAATTAATCCATAGTAAGTAAAAAAAAGACAAATATTAATTAATAGTAAGTAAAGTATTCAATGAATTATGAAGAACTTTGGGATAACCATAACAATTATACCTATTTTAAAGTCAAAAGAAGGTATTTGCTGATTCAGGGCGACAAAATTAATAATATTTATAAAGTAACATTAATTAATAGTAAGTTATATTGAATCAAAGCAGTAAACTGGAGGAATTTATTATAGCTGTCCGTAGACTCAAGACTGTTTCTAATCTATCTGATTCAGATATTATCAACATAGCAAAAAAAGAGATTGTAAGAAAACCAAGCATACCAATATCCATCTTTGCATCAAATCTTGGTATACTCGAGACTGCTGTAAAGTATCTAAAGGAAGCTTTTGGTTTGACTTATGCAAAAATTGCTCTTATGTTAAATAGAGATCAAAGAACCATATGGGTATGCTACAATAGGGCTTGCGCAAAAAACAGTAAGAAGTATGAGATGGGGTTTTCAACAGGCGATATTGAAATTCCAATAGAAATACTGGCCAATAGAACACTGTCACCCCTTTGTGCAGTATGTAATTATCTTTTTAATCTTGGTGTGACAAAGACCACTATTGCAAAATTACTCAATAGGAAAGTGCAGAATATCTGGTATGCAATAAAGAAAGGATGAATTTAAATCAAATAATGGATCAGGGAAGTGGATTTAATTGTTCTAGTTGTTATACTAAGAAGAGTAATTATATCTTCATTTTCTTGTTGATATTATTGTGTATTCCATTGGTTCAAGCAGATTCTAATCTTTATGGGCACAAATACTCCTCTAAACCTGCCCCTAATAATGATTTCATTATGCAGATATCAAATGCTTCAGAGATGAATAATTCCTATCTGCACTTTAAAAAGATTACACAGCTAAATTTCAGTAGATTTAGTATCCAAGACAATGGGGCTGTTATCATCCCTGGATCGTTTATCAGTACACAAGGTATATATGAGTTTTACTACAGCGATGATAGTGGGAGGTTCCCAACAAATAGTACGTTTAGGTTGGTGTTTTCGTACGGAAGCAAGGAATATCTGGACATTGCAACAAATCTTACAGAGACCGATGCACTGTATGGGTACTGTACGCCATTCTCAACTTCTGATTATACGTGTGAATATGAAAATATGCAAGCTTTAGAGATTATGAACTTCGCCAATGCATATTGGATGACCAGAAATATTTCAAGGTTGGTAACTGCAGAGAAGCTTGCCACGTCCGATTTTGAGAGTAGTTCACACAAGCCAGAAGGATGCAATCCGGCATACGATGACTTTGATTGTGAATATTCGTATAGACCTCTAGGTGGTGGGATGAGGATGGATGTAACCGGAGCTTGGAGGCAGGCTGCAATGATATATGCGTTGTGGACCACATACCAAGTTGGGGGTAATTCTTCAATATTTGAACTTGCTGGGAATTACACGCAAGGTAGTGCCAGAGAATGTGATGTCTGGTCTGGAGATTATTTGTGCAATGATGTTGTACCAACTGAAGGTACCGAGCTTGATCAAACCTCGGCGCATGATCAAGGATTTATGGCTCTGGCATACATTAAAGCATATGAAATGACAGGTAAGGACATATATATGAATATTTCAAAAAGGTTACTTGACAACGCATTTAATCTAACGCAATCACCATATATTGTATATGCATATGCTAGGGCATACGAACTGTTTGGCAATCAATCATATTATGATAAAGCTGTCAGTACTGCAACAGATTTAAGTAATGAGTGTTCAGTTGACAATGTTTGTGATCCATACGACAAAGGGACTCAAATGGCTGCTTATTGGTCCTTGTACATGATAACAGGCAAGTATGAACATTATAGGAATGCAATCACAAAGAGCTATTCATCGCTTGATCCACTTGATCATAATTGTGATCCAATAAATGGTCTGACTGAATGCTATTATTCCCATTTTCAGAGCAGTGCAGGAATTGGTTATTGGGGTGCGTATAATTCATATCCTAATGAGACGATGACTTTCTACAATCCAAGATATCTAAATAAGCCCAATGTGAGCACAGACCTCAACATATCCGTCAAATACAAGGGTTATGTTGACGAACCTTTCATCAACTACAAGTTCTATCAGGACGACGTATTTACTACTCAGGAGATCTCCACTGTTAGCAGTACTACCACATTACCCTCTTCAACTCTGACAAAACAAGGAGTATACGAGTATTTCATCAATGATTCTCAAGGTAACAGATTCCCGCTAGGAAATGGGACTATCAAAGTTGGCATCTCTAAGGGATCTGAGACTTATTATGAGCTTGGAATAAATACATCTGAAAAGGATCCATTGATTCACTGTGATCCTTTAGGGACAAATCCAGGACTCGAGAATGATTCATGTAGATTGGAATACATGCAAGCATGGATGATCAACAGTTTTGTTGATACATATTATAATACAAGAAACACAACTTACAGTGATATTGCTGTTAATCTAATTTTCAGTCAGATTGATGATGTTGATATCTACCAGACTTGTGATCATTCCTACGATGACTACGATTGTAATCTTTTGTCTGACAATAATCCAGCAGATGGTTTCAGGAAACCAGGTTCATACAGGCAGGGCCTGATGATATTCTCGTTGTGGAATGCTTATCAAAATATTGATCTGCAGACTATATCAGGATTAGCTGAAAAGTACACTTATGGAAGCGCTGAGGATTGTGATGTGTGGGCAGGAGATTTTGATTGTGGTTCTGGTCCAAATCAGGCTTACATGATGCTGGCTTATTGGAAAGCCTTCGAAATGACAGGAGATGAAAATCTAGCTGAAATTGCACTAAACCTCTCTAGCCAAGCGGTTGGGATGAATGACAGTATTGAACTAGTATGGTCTCTATGGAGGTCATACGAGATGACTGGAAATATGACGTTTTTTGATCGGGCATATAATATGACGGATAATTTTAAGGATGATTGTACAACTGGCCAAGAATGTTCTCCATACAACAAATCTATGAATATCATGGCTTTCTGGAATGCTTTTATCAATTCAAAAGACGTATCTCATTTTGTATCAGCATTAGATAAGACAAATTCGGAAAGGAGTTCTACCACAGATTACTGTGATCCATATCAAGGTGATTTTATATGTGAAAGACCAGATGAACAAGGAATGTTCACATATGCATATTGGCTGGCCTACAGATATTATTCATTATTATCCGAAATCAATTTGGAACTGGTGCTTCCAAGTGAAGTCCCAATTTATGAAGAGTTTAATGCTAGTTGTATTCTAGAAAACACAGCAAACAGTTCGCAGTCAGATGTTGATGTATTCTTATTGCTGGATGAAGGTATAAAACTTATTGACTATTTCATTGATGGAATTACTGACATAAGAAAAACAATGTATTATTCTTTCTCAGTAGATGTCATTAAGCCAACCTTCAACATATATTACGATAACAATCCCTGCACAAATGGATCAAATCCGTTCTATATTATTGCAAGTGAAAAGTTACTTGAAAAACCAGTTTTGACCATCATATATAATGGTTCAACAATACCTGTGACTATCACAGAGAGCCATGATAATATTACTTTTAATGGTTTCTTCATTGTTCCAGATGCTAATGTTTCTGAGACTGCACAGGTTACAATTATTGGTCGGGATATGACGGGTTTGTTTGGTAGTGATTTTGTTATAAAAGATGATTTGGTCATAGATACTGAAGAACCTGAAATTGCTATACCTGTGACGCCACAAAATGGGTCCAATCTGAGCAGTTCTGAATTGTATCTAAGTGGAATAAGTAATCAATTCCATAATGTAACAGGCTTACTGTATACAATCGATCAGATTGGTAATAGGATAAGCCATTACAATACATCAGACATTTCAGATATAACTGGAGAGTTCAATTTGAATTTCTCATCTATAGCAGACGGCCGATACTATCTGGATCTTTACCAAAAAGATGCTGTTTATAACATAGGCCCAAATTCAGAACCAGTGAGATATTCAATAGACACACTTCAACCCCAAGTATTACCTATCTGGCCTGAAAATGGAGAAATGATTAATGGATTGAATGTGAGCGTCCTGATCAATCTGACTGACTCAACATCAGGAATTGACTCTTCAACAATAATTATTAATATCGATAATGCGAGATATACAATTGACAATTCTTCGGTCTTATTTTCGGAATCATCAGGGATAATTAATGTTACACCTCAATACTTGTTGAATGATACTACTAATTACACAGTCAAAGTTAATGTGAGTGATTTTGCAGGCAACAGACAATTCAATGAATACACATTCTTGATAAACAGCCAAATTTTTACGGATTACAACCTTAACATTACTAATGAATTAATGGCAAGAGATAAGACCAAGAAGTATACAAATATCAGTCAGATCAACATTTCTCTTAACAGTCAGAATAATTTTTCAGTATTTAACATCACATTATACAATAATAGTGGTCTCCCGGTCGAGTATTCAATCGACGCAACTTTGATTAATCTCCCAAATAGGTATAACGAGATTCTTCCTGATTACAATGGACTATTCACTGATACAAAAGTTGGTGATGAAGGGTTGGTCCTTAAGGCTGTTTGGTCAAATGCAAACCCATATGTTCCAAGCGTTCCAGAGACCTATTTTGGTATATCATTAAGTGAAGTTACTATGCAGACTAATGAAACAACAAATCATATTATAACACTGAATCTTTCATCTGATGGTTCGGTTGGATCATTTAATGGAACCTACAGCATCATTGATGGGCATATTAGCATAATGGATAGTAATGGACTAGCTGCCACAGATTCTGTCAAGCTTAAAGGAGATTCTGTTAATTTTAATATTAGTGGTGATTCGAATGGTAAAGCAATAATATTGTACATGCATTCTAATGTATCAGCATCCTATAGGATCAATTTAACTCAACCCTCAGGACTAGAATTGCCGATTTATTTTGGACCAGATGAAATTGCAGTAATGGATTCTTCAGAAGTCTTTAGCAGCCAATTCTATAATTATTCAGACAAAGGTTCATTCCAGTCAAATACGTATGCTCTGAATAACAAAATGAATGATATTGTGGACAATAAAGTGTATTTGGTGTCAGACTATGACCATAATGAGAATAGTTGGATAGACATATTCTTTAGAAATTCAAGTGAATCAATGGTTTGGAGTGATTGGATCAATGTTACAAATAGTACAAAGTGGGTCATCCTTAACAATGATAGTAAGTATATCCAGTTCCAACTGAATTTTTCATCTTTAAACCATGCAAATACATCCCGCTTTAGAGGAATAAATATATCTTATTACACTGTGGATAGAAATAATATATCATCAGAATTTATTTTAATCCCATCCAGCAACTTGAGCAGTGGTGAATATCAACTCAATTATCAAGTGTCTGGAGTCTATGAAAATTTGTCATTGAAACAAGAGAAATACATATCTGATAAAATTGTATGTGATCTAAATGACTCAGTTATTAGAAACATAACCCACAATACTGCCTCAAGTTCTATTGGTCAAGAGATAACCATTGATGTGTTTGAACCGGGGTTAGATATCATAAATATAACAGGGGACTTAATCTCAGAGGAACAGAATTACATAATTTATAATGAACTCGAAGGATTCTATTACTTGAATTTATCTGAAAATGAAAGCCTGAAAAATCTGAGTATTGTTATTTCTGATGTTTTTGGAAACAGGTTGATTGAGAATTTTTCAATCTTATATGATAATGAATCACCTAACATTACTAGTGCAATTTTTAGTTCATTGGACGGCAATCCTTTGGAGATGATTAATGAATCATATATTATTACCAAATCTGAATTCATTAAAGTTGATGGTACGCTAATAGAGCCAAATATTTATGATGTTTATATTGTGGTTGACTCAGAGAACCATGCTGAGCTAACAGGAAGCACATTTTCGTTAAATACTATCCTCTATTGGTCAGATAATTTTACCAAGAATGGTAATCTATATGCTGTCGACACTGCTGGCAATGAATACGACAAGAGATTTACTATATATTATGATACGGGATTACCAAACATTACCGGATTCCAGATTGATCCAGGTTCCATAAATTATACTGTTTCAAATTCTTCATTCGTCACAAGAAGCAGCAATCCAAATTTAATATTCACATTAAGCGAGGAGGGCTCGTGTCAGATAGTAGAAACAGGTACGAGCATTAATTCCTCAGATAATATTTCGTTCAGTTACTCTATTGACGTTTTGTCGTGGGAGAATCATACAATTAGATGTTTTGATAGAGTTAATAATGAGTTGGAATACGATGTCTTTGGGCTATTTGATACAGAGGAACCCAATGTCACTGAATATCAATTTACAAATCAAAATATGTTAAACGATGTTTTATTTAAGCTTGAAGACCAGAATGATTTCAGGATTACAAACATAAATTTAACTACAGACGAACCTACACGCTGTGGTATCCTAGGTGGGTTACGTTATCGGCCATCTGATTTCTTCAGTTTAAGTGATATGAATAATGACCTGTTTGTTTCACATTTTGAATATCTCGAAGAAGGATACTCAACTAACAAAGTCCTGAATCTGACTGATGAGATACTTAAATTTAGTGAGAATTCAATTCTTGACAATCGAGATTTTTATAGGAGTAATTTTTCTTATGTTAGTGTGGGAATCAATAATTCGCACTATAATCATGACAGCTCAATAAATTCAACGGTCAGTATTCTCTTCACATTTGATGATCAAAAGTATTATTCCGGAAAACTGATGATTAGAGATGGTTTCATCAATTTAATGAGTGCATATGGTAATAGCAGCTGGGACAGTGTGACTTATGATGATACTAGTGTGTATTTTAATATAACCCTCAATAATTCAAATATAACCATCGAGTTAGATAGCATTATGAATACTACATCATTTATGACCATATTAATCAACAATACAGTCGATGTTGAGTTCTATGATGTGTATCTTTCTGAACATAAGACAATTGCTGGCCCTAATAACATCTCTTTCAGAATCCTCCCGTCAAATTATTCTCTCTCTGGAGATTATGAGATGTATGTCAGCTGCATGGACAAAGCAGGGAATGTGCTTGGACCAAGTGAGATCATCAATGCGTCTTTACATATTTCTTTAAATGAATTTACAGTTTATCCTTCATATATAAGCAGTGAATTACCAAGGGGAAGAATCAATTGGTCAAGTTACAATATCACTGTATATACAAATATGAATGCATCTTGCTATTACAATCTATTCAATTATTCTTTTAATAATTCAGGAGATTTAAGGCACTCTCTTGAAAAAGCGTCTTCAAGCGGCACAAAAACATACGAAATATATTGTAGGTACTTCAATTCTACAGGTCCATATATGTATATTAATAAAAGTCAAGCGAGAATAGATTTTGAAGCTTTAGCTGCAGAGCGAATTAATTGGACATTGCAACCAATGTTTGGAGGTATCTTGAATGTAACATGTCAGACCAGAACGGTACAGGGCATAACCACGATGGAAGACTACTTATATGAATCAAATCAGCTTGGTGATGTATTTGATATTAGAACAAGCGTTCTCGACAGGACAAGGTTATCAGATGGATTCATCTATAATGCGACTATTACAAATAATCAGATATATCATCTGTACCAAGTTGAATTAAACCTTGAACATACAGAGGGTCTGGAAATAATCAATGTATCTCCCAATACTTACTTCAGAGTCCATCATGACCATAGAATTAATGGGACTGTCGATGGAATAAAGTTCCAAAATACCAGCCTTTGGTTAGAAACTTTCAATAATGATATCAATATTTCCGGGAGGGGAGATTATCGGATTACTTTGTCAAGAAATAATACAGAATATAATGGCAGCCTCAATTTCAATTTAAGTGTTCTTTTTAGAAGCCCAGACCAAACTCAGTATACTGGAGCATTGCGTTTGATAAACGCAACGATTATTTCATTAAATGGGATTAATATTAATCCTACCCTCAATTTGACATATATTAATAGCAGTTATTTAGAGTACAATATTGCAACCAATTCAGATGAAAAGGGTTTTGTACTTTGGCTTAATGCTGGGACAAATTCATCTTTTGAGATGAATTACAGTATGGGACAATCTGAGATCGTATATTTGAACTACGCTAATGAGACTATAATGAATGAGTCAAACTCAGGTATTTATGTTCAATCATTTGAGAACTTTTCATGGATAGGAAATTATCTTTCAAATCAGTTTGACTTAGGCAGCACTGGAGTGGATATACTTAGCAGGACTATTCAGATATCATATAATGTCAGCACAGAAACTGACACGTCGATTGATTTTAGATTCAGATTAATAAGCAATGAATCAGAAGAATCTGACTGGATCAGTCAATTTGTTCCAACAAGAGAATACCTCATTAATCCAAATGTTCGCTATATTCAACTGAACATTTCACTTTCAACATCAAATCCCACTAGAACTAGCTCTATTAGAGACATAAATATCTCATTTATCAATAATAAACGATTCATAATAAGTAATCTAACCCCTGGACAGACTATCAATTTATCATGGAATATCAGTCCTCAATCAGACGGAATCAAGCATCTTGACCTCAGTCTAAACTCATCTTTCAATGGATACAGTTCAGAAAGTGATATCATTGTTGTGGAACAGCCAGATGTCTTTAACATATCACGAAGTTATCCAGTATGGAGTAGGATTAATAATATATACAATATGACTGTAAATATTTCGAATACGAGAGAATATTCTCTTATTAATGTATCACTGAATTTTACTTTTCCAGAAGGTATGGATGTCAATCTGACTCAAATCATTTCAAATGAATCCGTATATGCAAATGCGACTCACTTATCAATGCTATATTTTAGCAACAATAATATGATTTCGCTGACATATGAAGTAAATATTTCAACAGCTGGGTTAATGGAATATTACTTGAATATAAGTTCAAGTCATAGTGGATATTATTCCGAGAATATGAGCACTCTTTGTGTGCAAGCATTTAGCATTACACCAGAAATAATATTTCCAGATAGCACTCAAGTCAATGGCACCAACAGATTTCGCTTCAATACCAGTTACAATATTTCTCTTGATATTCAAGGGAATAAATATTATATTACACCTAATGTTACGGTTCAACTCAACTTATCAGAAGGCATATATTTTGACAGATACTTAAATAGTTTTAAAGAAAATGTAAGTTTTTCGGACAACAATCATACAGTAAAATATTCAATCGTAAATCTGTCTGAGAAAGTCTCAATAGATTATTTCTTTAGAGGAGACGGATCTACAGTACAGAACTATACTATTCTGATTACAGATTCGTTCAATGAATCAATAACGATCTTTGACAATATTACAATTGAGGGAATTGATGTCTTCGATATGGATTTTGAATTTAGAGATTCAGATGGATCTTTTACTACCAGGAAAGTCAATACTGATTTTAATATCAGCTTTAATTTTTCAAACACTGAATCCTATCCTCTTTTTGATGTAGATGTTCTTTTACTTATACCAAATGAAGTTAGAATAAATAATGTGACCGGTGACATAAGTGATGCAAGTTTCACATATAAAACTCAATTCAGATACCCAATACTTAATCCTGGTGAAAGTAGAAATATAATATGGGAAGTGACAGGAACTTCTTCAAGAAATAACTTGATTATGATCTCACTTGATTCAAATTTTGGAGGGCATGATGTATTAAACCGGACTATTCAGGTGATTGATAATAATGTATTCATCCAACCGACGATTTCCATTCCAGAAGAGACTCTGTTAGGCATACCTTATAATATAACGCTTGTTGCAATTAGAACAAATGATGGGTATGATGTAGACAATGTGACTATTCAACTAGATGTCCCTGTTAATACAAAAATTATTGCTACCCATATAAATGAATCATTAGTTCAATACATCAATGTAAGTACTGTAAAAATTAGAAACTTTAGTGCAAAGAGCAGGCAGAACATTATCTGGACTGTTAACAATTCTAAATTAGAATATTCAATATATTCTGTAAATTTGTCTCCCCAATATACCGACAGCCAGACTGCCCAATCAATGGCAACTCCAAAAGCCAAAGATGCGTACACCTTAAGCTATTTTATCCCTAATAGCACACTCTATATCAACTCTGATATTAATATTACACTAAATATTAGCAATAAACTTAATGTTACGATTCACAATATAACCGTTGAACTAAATAATGTTAGCAATTATGTTGTCTTTCAAGGAATGCATCTTCTTGAGAGAATGCGAAAGATAAACTTGAGCTATGTCCGTGTAAGTTCGGATTTTGAGGGCAATAATGTGTCTTCTCAAATGTCAAGTATTGACAATATTACTGTTGCTATACCTGTCAGTGAAAATCGTACATGTGCATATTCAGAGTACTCTTTACTGGACAGTCAATTCACAAATAATGGCAGTACTGTTGACTCGATGGAAATAAATATTGTTAAAAAAGAAAATAATTCAGGAGATATATGGATTGATTATTTCAACGGATCATTTTGGAATCGGGCATGTGAAGTACCCTCAGTAAACGGCAATTTCAAGTGTAATACTCAGACTTTTTACCCGCTACAAAATAATTTGAGCACAAGGATATGTTCAAGAGCGGAGATTATGTCTGTTTCGCCTACTTATTTGGATCATGATCTCATCTATGCCAATATTAATGAGACAAATTTGTCTGATTGGATCTTAGGGGAACCAATAAACATGACAGCAGAGATTAGCATAATGAATCTCTCTTTTGTCTCTTCTTATTCATTAAGTGAAGGAAATGATTTGAATCATTCATATATTGATATTATTTATAATATGACTACAAATGGATCAGTAAATATTTCTATGAGGGATTATGTTGGAGAACATTTTGCTTGTGAGATACCATACACTAGGAATACTTACAGGTGTAATATCACCCACTTAATCAGGAACATCACATCACTAGATGAGATAAACATTTCGATAATAAAAGATGCTACTTTGATCATTATTAACAATGTGTCATTAAGATCAATTATTGCTGAAAACCAATTTTATAATTATACGGGATATGCCTATGTTGATAACATGGCAGTCAATGCCAGTTTCACTTTCATCAATAGTAGTGTAGGCAACCAAGACAATACAACAGTGGAAATAACAAATCTGGTTCCTGAAGAGTATAATTTAATTAATCTCAGCATGATATTTTCGACGGCTGACAGTAATGAGTTAAGTGTATGGGCAGAAAGTGATTTTACTGATCGAATAAATCAAAGTTTTATTGTTGATACTCATGAACGTGAAAAAACACGAAATGGACTTGGCAATGCTGCAGCTTACAGCCTGAACAAAACAAACAATATAACCGTAAATTATAATCTGACAGGGATTGTTAACAGTACAGATATAACTGAAAATTATCGACTTATCAGGGAATTAACAAAGTTACAAAACAGCAAAGTTGGTCCTGAGATAGTTGAATCACTAGTCAAAAATACTAATTCGATTCTAGAATGTACAAATATATCCAGAATATTTGTTCCTGATCAGAATGCCACTATTCTTGAAATTGATTATTATTGCAAAGAGAAGCTTAACAATCTTATTGTCTATGATGTGGTACCAAAGATATATGAGAGCAACGCTTCCAACATAAAAATAGATGCACCATATGCAAATGTCACTATTGTCAATCCAGATCCAGAATACTTGTTTGTTTATGATAAACTTGAAAGCGGCCAGAATAGAAGGATTTCCTATATTCTTAACTCAAGCAAGAATTCATTAAGTCAGTTTGAAAGACCCTTGATACTTGTGCAAAGCAAGACAAAATATATTGGAATCATTATTGATCACCCTAAAAATGGCAAGTCATACGTCAGGCAAGATATTGTATTAAACGGATCAGTTCTTGATGTCGACGGCGTGAGTTGTGTTTACCAAATTGACAATGGAAATGACAAACCTTTGAACATAAGCGGATCTGTATTCAGTAACAAACTGGATTTGGGTATTGGCAGTCATAATCTTTCTATTATTTGCACCAGCGATAATAATCAGGAACATAAAGATGTTTCTTTTATGATCATTGAGAGTACTGAGACAAAAATTCCAGGGATAAATATTCCTTGGACAAATACACCAACAGAGACACAGAAAACCTTATTGATTTCTATCATTATTACTTCCCTCTCGATTGCAGTTGCGTTGATTTTGGTTTCAATTATTCCATTTATTATTATCAAATGGAGAAAACATTCAATATTATCTCTGGAAAAAGAATTATTTCATGTAATTAATAGTCTGTCCTATTTTAACAAGAAAGAGGAGTATGACGAAGCAAAAAAGTTATACCGAAAAGCTTGCAAGATATTTTCAAGGATCAAAATGTTGGGTTATTATAAGAACCTGATGAAATCGTATATTAATATCAAAAAGAACTTCAAAAATGAAGAGCTTTTGTTCCATCGCCTAAAGAACAAGATTAACATTGAAAGTCAATACAATATCAATAAAGAGAATATATTACAAAATAATAAACTCAATATTGATGAGAAAAAACGGAAAATCAGAGTGCTTAATACCGAGACTCATTCTCTGATTGCTCAGTTGAACACACAATTTAGGGAAAAACATGCAATTATGGTCAATAAACTGAAGGAAGAGGAACACAAACTGAAAGAAAGGAAATTGACTGTAGAAGAGATGATTCACAATTTGGGTGTTTCATTCAGAGAGGATATCATTGATAAAATCTTGTTTCTATTCTATTCTTCAGAAACAAAGAAGAAAATAAAAGAAAAAGTTGGGTCTGAGATATATTTTGAAATAAAAAAGATAAGCCTATTGATTAAGATTGGTGATAAGAAAAAAGCTGAGGAAATATACCATAAGGTTTCAAGAAAAATAAATAAGATGGATAAAAAAGGCGATCCATATAAAATACTGAAGAACAATCTGGAAAAGATAAAAGAATTGATTAATTCCTAGCTTTTATCTGAAAGACCAGATCCTCTAATTTATTTACAGAGTACTTAATTGAGTCGTATTTTTTTCTTAATTCACCATTTGAAAAATTAAACTTCAGCAATTCACCATATAAATCATTAAGGAAATCCTTTATCCTATAGACCATCTTAATATCATTAGCAATCGCAGAATTTACTGCCTTACGAACCAATTCTCCAGTTAGATCAATAACACCCAATAGGTAATACTCTTCATCAATGTTAAGTTCTGTGTAGGTAACAAGCCGGTTTTCGCATACAAATATGTAAAAAGCAACCGCTTCGACATACTCCTGTTCGGCAATCTTTGAGAACCCACTATAATATAATCTGGGGTTTTTTACTAATTTCGATTGAAATGTACTCAGCTTTTTATTGAGTTCAGTTATATGCTTCTTTGCAGTTTTAAGATCATCTCTATGTATTGAATAGATGGCTCGTTTTGACTCACGAACGATATCTCTAGATTCGATAATCAGAGCATTTCTTTTCTGGTCAGATTTTTCAATTTTTTGATGGATTTTATGGAAGTCTTTTGAGTTAATCATGGTATATATGCATTGGTTGGATATTTATAAATTTAAGCATTTATAGGTAAAGTCAACTTAAGTGGGTTGAATGGTTCTTCTTTGTAAGAAGCAAAATTTATGTCAAAATTCATCGACGGAGAAACCCAACGATGAATTCTTTTTGCAAAGAAGGAGTTACCCAAACCCACATTAGTTGACTTTACCGCATTTATATAATATGAACAAAACATGCAAAATGGACAATAAGATTTAAATATATTTAAATATAAAACTGTGCTATGTATAAAAAAGGGGTACTTATTCTTGTAGTTCTGCTTGTTGTAATTAATTCTGTAAGTGCTTCTAAATTGTATGAAAAATGGCTTCTACCAGAAGATACGTTCATCATTGACGACTATCTTTTTCAGATGGGTCTAAATCCACAGTATAGACCTTGTAATGAAGACAATCCATGTGATGAAAGTTACCCAGAAGAAGGTTATACCAAGAATAAGATGTCCATCAAGGGAGAAGGGAATGGTAGTGCCATACTAACAGACAGATTAATCATAAATTACCAAGACTGTGAAGAAACAGCATATTATGAGTTCTGTTTTGAAGATGTAAGGTTTGATATCGAGAAGGCTGACAAAGGTGACAGGACTTACGGTGCGTTATCGTACACATATGGATATCAAGAAATTCCAGCTGCAAAAGTCATTGTTTACTCAATTGAACCAGAGATTAAGGTCACAATTAAGGCATCTGATAGTAAGCCTATTGTAGAGGATATTATTTATCTTGATTATATAATAAAGAATGAAGGTGAAACAAAAGCGAGAAACATTAATCTGACAATTGATCTTCCAGATAATGTCAGATTGTTTTCAAAGGATTATCTTATTAAAAAGGTTGACAACCAATTATCCTGGTCAGGAGATCTGGACGGGCAGAAATCACAAGGGTTAAGATTTTCCTTCGAAGTATTGGAGTCAAAAGATTTTAACCTTTCCGGAGCTTTAGAATATACGTATAATGATAAACAAAGAGACTATGAAGTAACAACAAAAAAATTCACAATAGATGACAAGTTTTCATTCAATACCAATTTTTATCCAAAAAAAGTTGATCCAGATGAAGAAAGCATTTTCAGAATTGAATTGGAGAATAATTATGAAGATAATAGCATGGAAATATACGATATGCACTTAACTCTAAACCCTGATCTAAAAGTAGTCAAATATGACCTTGGTCTCACAAAAATATCCGATCATGAATACTCATTTAATAAAAATTTGAATCCAGGAGATAAATATAAATTTGAAATTGTAGTCAAGACAAGAAATCTGGGTAAATATAATTCTTCAGCCTACCTTCATTTCAATAAGATTGACGAGGAAAAAAACTATTCAATAACACGTTCTCTTGAGGTAGACATATGGGGGAACAAGATCAGACCAATAATAAATTTCTACAAAAAAGAGACTAAATTCTACAGTGGAGATGATAATTTGGTAAGGTTCTATTTCCAAAATCCAAGCAAGGAGTTTGATTATGTTAATCTCAAATATGAACTGAAATCAGATATTGTGAATTATTCGGGTTTCGTTCCAATAATGCCAAAAAGTTATGATACAGAACCTATTGACATCAATTTTGTTACACCAAATGTTAAAAAAGATACAGATATCAGATTTAATTTGACTGGTGTGTACGAGGCTAAGGATGGTTCTAAGATGAAGATATCAACATCAAAAACTATGAAAGTATATGCAAGTAAAAATCAAAGTTTAAAGATAACACATAAAGCATTTACGGAGATAAGAGATGATGAAACTAAGAATGTAGAGGTTCGTCTAACAGTCCCATCCGATCTTATTGATATATACAAGAATATTAAATCTTCAGACGAGCATCCAGGTTTAGTTGTTGTTACTGGTATCGATAGGAAAGACGTGGATAACTTAAAATCATATAAAAATACACCATTATATATCTATCGAGTAACTCCAGACATAGAAGCAAATGAAACCTACATCAAGACAACTGTGGAATATGAAATTGAAGGAAAGAAATATTATGAAACACGATCAACAAACTTCAAACTGATCATTACTAAAAATCAGTCATCCAATACGGATAAAACAGGTAGTGGTAAGAATAGTGAAAATTCAACTAAAGCAAATATTGAAGATGATGATCCTTTTAATAAATCAGAAAATAATCAAGATCTTCCTGTTCCAGGCATCTTGGGTGGGCTTTTAGTTTTTATTATAATAATTGGACTTCAGAATCAATTCAAAAACCGGAGAGAAAAGAATAAAGAAATTAATCAACTGAAGGGTCAAATTAATAAACTTAGAGATCAGGTCGATAAGGATGTCGAAGAATATACGAATAACAACAAATGATAAAAATCAGGGGCTCTTTAGGGTATCTGCCAGCCATATTTCTGGCATAGCTATAAGTGTTGGACATTCATTTCTTAACATATCAAATATTTCAACCTAAAGGTTGTAGTATTGGACCCAACTATAAGATTCATGTTTAAATTTTTTAGTATAATTGAGATTGCTGTTTCCTGTATGCAGAAATAACATTCAGAAACAAATCAATTAAAAAAACAAGGCCATTGATAACAAGAGGGATATATCTACAATCTAAAGGAAAGGTAAAGTTCATGATTAATGGAAACTGTTAGGGTTTATAATATTTCACACACGTGAATATTAGCTATCTAGTGTATAACAATGTTTGCACATCAAGATTTAACAATTATGCTCAAAAAAGGATGTGTACATACAGATGTTTGAAACGGTTCTCCTAAATTCAAAGTTATTGCTAATTATATTGCAATCATTGTTCCCAGAGTATTGTAAAGCACGAATTTGAAAAACTGATAGGCTAAAAGAGATACTGTCAGATAGAAAGGGATGTAGAATATACCTTGTTTTACATTACCATTCCGTATTATTGAAATTATCATCGAAGAAAATACTGCAATAATAACAAGAGACATTCGACTTATATTAATTATTGAATCTGGTTGAATATTCAGGTTTGCAAAGAGTGATGCAGCAGCAACTCCACTGCTAAGACTGGGACCAATAATATCTGATATGGATTTAAGGACATTGAGTAGTGTGTATCCCAGACTAAACATAACAGGAGCTATCAAGCATATAATGATGCTGATAAACATTACATATTGTGTGTTCGTAACTGAAATTTCTTTTTTTATATCCTGAGTTGCTCTTATATTATGCTGGACTCTTTCAATGATATCAGCTATTCCTGCTCCACCCCTAATCGCTTCAATAATAAGGTCAAAAGATCTTTTTAACATGGGTGAATCATACTTTTCTACAAATTCCTGAAGTGCCTGATCTATGTCTTCACCAGTCATAACTCTCTTTGCAACGAGACGGGTTTCAACAGCCAAGACACCAAATCTTGGTTTTATAGCTTCCCACAGAGCTTTTTCAAATGATAGTCCTCCTTTAAGATTTTCACAGACATATCTTAAAAAATCAGGAAGCACTGTTTCCATTTCTTTTGTTCTCATGAAAATTTTGAAATCATAATAAAAATAGAAAAGTGATCCAAGAATTGCAAGTATACCAACTAGTGCGAAAATAATTGATAAAAATGAGATTATGAATTGCATTATTGGGTCAAGTTTCATTACATATGGCCAGACATATAGACCAAATATTCCTAAAGAGAACATAATTCCAAACCAGAAGATTAAACCAAAAAGGCCGTAAGGTACACTTTGAACCCCAGCTTTCAAAAGATACTTTCTGATGTGTGGACGTATACTTGAAAATAATACAAACTTACCCGTTTCCTCAAATGATATTAACTTAAACATTATATATTCACATTAGGCCTCTGTGATTTAATTATCTGTACAAACATGAATTGGATAAACATAATAATGACCCCAATACCTGCCATGACTTCAATTTTTTGAAAATCTATATTAATGAAACTTGCCATAACAGTAAACAAAGTCAGTCCTAGTGAGGGGACAACAATACCAACAACCATATACATCATGACGATGCCTCCAAGTTTTTTGGAATACTCTTGTATTTCCAGTAATTGCTCTTTCGCAATTTCATCAATAACTGACTGTAAAGAGGAGGTGATATCAACGCCTGTTTTTAACGATACCAATATTTCTGAAAGAATAAGATTAAACCTTCTGGATGCAGATGTGTCTCTTGCATTCTCAATGGCTGTTTCTAGGGGCATTCCAGCATAAACATCATCAACAATTTCTTTAAAAAAAATTCCCCCTACACCATAACTTCCTGATGCATCAATCATCGAGTTTAGTAGTGGAACACCCGATCTCATCTTGATTAATATATATCTTCCAGCAAACAGTACTTCTCTGTCTATCTCTTTCTGCCTCTTATTTTTGTATACTCTTGGGCTTTCAAGCATAAACCAGAGCATACCAAAGAAGACAAAAATAGCTACTATAAACGCTAGAACGACAGGTTGTTCTAACTGATTTAAAAATAGGAATAGCAAGGCACCAATAACACCAGCAAACATGCTTGCAGAATTGAAAGCCTTCATTACAAATTTTTCAACAGATTCATCTATATGGGCAACCTGTAAATCATGTTTAATTGTCGGTTTTGCCTTTAAAATTAGATGTACAATAACTCTTGAAATCTAGATCACACTCCTACTTCTTCCTGATAAGTTTATTTTTATTGTCTTTTTGTGTAGATATTTTATTCTCTTTTTGGGTCGAGGTTTCAGGGGACGCATTATCTGGTTTCCCGGTTATCTTAGTCTGTACAGGAACACTGTCCTTTGAACCTTGGTCCACTGGTTTGTCAATTTCAGATTTTTTCTGACTAATTTCCAGTTCCTTCTCAGCTTTATGGTCATCTGACTTTTTAGTAAGTGAATCTTTGAATGAGTTAAGGATTTTTCTTGCATAATACTTGCTTAGTATTGATCCGATTTTATCAACATCATTTATCTGTTTTAAGGTAATCCACTTCAGTAGCTTAATCTTTTCATTAATCTCCGCATCAATTTCAGATGGACTTCTTCCGGTCAATAATCCCACTTTATCATAAAATGTGGATAATGGTCTAATTTTATCCAATTTGTCAGTCTTTGCGTTATATTGCATGACTATGTTCGGTTCAGAATCTTCTGACATCTCAGCAATCTGAAGAGTCCTCCTCTTGTTAGACCTCCTATTTCTAAACTGAACGACAATCAATCCTATTGATGATAACACAACTTTAGGGATCTCAATAGGTGGATTGGTAATCCTGTGCATGAATTCTTTGACATTATTTGCGTGGAACGTACCATATACACTGTGTCCTGTATTCATAGCTTCAAATAATACTTCTGCTTCTGCTTTCCTTCTGATTTCTCCCATCACAATCCTATCTGGCCTCATACGCAATGAATTTACAACAAGATCCAGCATGGATATCCCTCCTTGTCCTTCTGGATTAGGGAGTCTTGTCTCCATTGGAATCCAATGGAGATTAGCTGGAAGGGTAAGTTCTCTAGTATCCTCTATTGATATAATTCTTTGATTTGGCGGATAAAAATTAGAGATTACGTTCAGCATACTGGTCTTTCCTGAACCAGTCCCACCCACAATGATGATGGGTAGTTCGTTTTCTATGGCATGCCAGACTATGGCTGAAGCGTGATAGTCAATGGTATTAGCATTAATGAAATCAGTAATCGTCCATGGTTTTGAAGAGAATTTTCTTATAGTTATTGTATTCCCACGAGATGAGATCGGCATTAGAGTTGCATTAACCCTGTGACCAGTCTTAAGATGTGCGTCCATTAAGGGTTTGAGCACTGTTATTTCTTTACCAACATCCCTACCTACCATGGTAGAATAATGTCGTATTTTTGCCTCATTTGGCATGAAGACATTGGTCTCTAGCCAGCCATGCTTTTTATGGTAAACTCTTACTGGTTCATTGGCTGAATTGATAACTATTTCTTCAAGATTATCATCGCTTAAAAAAATATCAATGTCTCCAAGTCCAATATTCTGCCGAATCAAATAGTTGACCAATAGGTCAGTTGTTTTCTTATCAGTTTTTGGAAAATATTTATGGATGAGAAACAATATTTCTTTTTCAAAAATTTTCTTAATTTCTTCTTCGGTGCCCTCTCCTGAAGCATCAAATACACCAACATTCATTTTTGATATGAACTCTTCCCTTATTTTTTGCAGAATAAGATTTGTTACTTTACTAACGTTCAGGATGTTAATATCATAATGTCCCATGCCTTCTTCATCCAGATACACACTAACACGTACTACTAACCCTTCTAAGGTAATTTTATAATTTTCCAGTTTAAAAAATTCTTCATCCATTTTAATCACTTAGTAACTCTTCTTTAAGCCATTTAGGGGGTGAGGGAACATCTTCATCCCGATTATCCTGCATGGTCTGTTCAATTTCCATCTTTTTTGCTAAAGCAAATTTATTGAGACTGTCATACTTTAGGATGTCTCCAATATATTGTAGTGCTTCTTTATAGTTCCCATGAATTATAGATTGGTTTACATTATTGACATATTTTTTTAAGAGTATGTTCTTTGCGCTTTGATATTTACGCTGTGATTCAGTCACTTCAATAACTTTAGCCTGTGCTTTTTTGACTTTTCCGTCCTTTTTTTCATCTGACTTCTCAATTCTTGAAAAAATCTCATTCTTGATGTTCAAAGCGTTCTCATTATCAGGCGCATGTCGCAGTACAGAATTAATGGTTTTTTTGGCTTCATTAAGCTTGTTTTTATTCAGCAAATCGCGTGATTTTCTGATATGGTGATCAATGAATACTCTCTTTGCCTTATCTTTGGTCAAGGGCTCTTCTTTCTTGATTGGTTCTGTCACCTTAACAGGCTCTTTCTTGATTTTTGGTTTTCCAATTCCTCTTCTATGATTTAAAAATTTAATATATTCGTTAGCTTCTTGGTTGGTCTTATCAAGTTTCAATACAAGTTCTGCGTCTTTAGCTGCTTCATCATAATCCCCATTACTAATATATCGTTTTGTCCTTTCCAGTGCTGCAGAGATTATATCATTCAATCGACCAGCTCTCTGCTGTTTAAATTCAACAAGTTTAAATGAAAGGTGTCCTTTTTTTTGCTTAATGTCTACCTGTGGTTTTGTCTTTTGAGTTGTCTTTATTTCGTCCTTATCTCCCTTATTGATTTTGGATTTTATTCGCTTGACCATTGGCATCTGTTTGGTTTTCAGCTTATCAACATCATCCGTCTGCTCCTTAATTGGAGTATTCATATTATTTTGATTAGTATTTTTATTAATATTCTGAGGTTTAGCTGGTTTAAGAAGTTGTTCATATGACGAAGGTCTTGGGACAGCCAACTCTGATGCAGGCGACCCGGTTTCCGTATTTATGGTTGAATCTGTGCTTGGCGCTTTGCTAGTGTTATCAGAACCTGAAGTACTAAGTATATTAAGTTGTGAAGCTGGTTTCTCAATAGATTGAGTATCTTTTTGGAAATTAAGTGCTGGCTGAATTGATGGTTCTTTCTTAGGAACAGTATTTGAAATTCGTACGGGGCCGAATGGTTGGTTAGAGGACGGCACTTTGGTTTTTTCATATTGGTTCTGTCCAGATAGTTCTCCAAATGAGGTCTGTCCAGGAGATTTTTGGGATGGAGTCTGTCCAGGCATTATCAACTTTGGGGGTTGTGATGTTTTTTGTGCTGATGTAAGTGTTTTTGACAATGATGGAGCTAATGACGGATTTGTAACACCAGATGTATCAATCTCCCTATGCTGACCAATGGGCAGTGCATCTTTTGAGACATATATCTCACGAATTTTCTCAAGAAACGGCATCTCTTCAGGGTATTTACTCATCATTCGTGTGTACATAGATTTTATATCATCACCAACACCCTTTGCCTCGGGCGTCTCTGAGATTTGACCATATCTCATCACTTGATCATATAATTTTATCTCGCTCTCAATTTTTATAAGTTCATCTTTAATTGTTACTTTTTTGTTCACTAGCCATAAAGGAAATTGTTCATAAAGCTGAAGAATATGTGAATATGTTATTTTAACAACTCCCATTTCCCAACCGTGCACAGCTCTTCGGCATTTGACTATTAGTCTGAGCACAGTATCATATTTTTTCCTAAGTTCCTCATCCAGTGTCCCAAGGATTTCTGTGTCAAGATTTTGGACGATATCCTGATATATCTGAATAATTTTTGGATGGATCTCATTTTTATAATCTAAGAAATCAACTGATATGCGTCCAAAATAGTACATCAGTTCTGAATAGACTTCTTTTGCAATTTCATAATCTTTCTTCTGGATATAAAGTTCAATCGTACTAATAAGGTCATCGACATGAGCTCTTAGAACTTTGAATTCCTGTTGTTTATGATCATGGATTAGCTTCTGGAGTGCATGTTTTAGTTTCAGTTTCTTTTCTTCAAGAAGTGTTTTCTGGTCAAGAAAGCCTTCTGGTAAAGTGTTAAACACATTTTCAAGCCTGACATAATCCACATGTGCATTTTTAATATCTCCTCTGCCAAGCGCCTGAGCTGATGACACATAATATTTATTGACAATCTCAGATTTTTGGGTGAAATCTTTAAGTCTGTTGTTGTAATCAAGTTGAAGTATTTTCTTCCTAACTTCAATCAATCTTGATTCCAGTTCACTCTTGATGACAGCATAGAAACCTGGGAGGTTTTGAAACCTTTTGGTAAGCTGAATATAATTATTTTTAGCAGATTCGAGATTATTTGCGACAACAGCTTCTTCTGCGAGCACGAGTAGCTTCTTAAGGGATATGTACTCTTCATTCATTTTACCTTTAATGGTACTGTCTCGCTGTTTCATTATTTTGTAATAAAGAGAAGTAAGATGTTCCTCAATCTCATTTCTGATATTAAGATAACCTTTGGGCATTTTTCTAAAATTCTGCTCAGCAGAATTATAAAGACGAGTGGCTTCTCCAAGATTACCTTTTTTTAACTGGATATCAGATTTTGATATCATGTTAAGGATTTTCCTTTTCCCTTTATCAAGTTCCTTTTCAGTTACCTTGCCAAATGATTGAGATATATCTTTATTTAGAGACGCAAGAGAATTCTCAAGTTTCTTCTTGTTTTCTACATATAGTTTTGGCAACTCTTCATGCAGCAGATGAATTTTTTGATAAATCTGTTCAGCAGTCTCAAAGTCACCGGATTTAAGACATTCGTATGCTTGGTCAAGATACTCATTAATCTGATTAGCATTCATAAATGCAAGTTGGCCTTCCTTAGCTTGCTCTGCGACGTTTACTAGCTTATTGATCTTATCCCTTAGACCGTCATTAGATGTTAGGTGTTTCTTGATGAATGCCTCCCTTTTAGGACTGAGTTTCATCTTCCCCTTCTGCTTGGAGATCTCCTTGACTATATTTTCAATTTTCTCCTTTTTCTCCTGCATCTGAGCTAAATCATCATCAGAAACCAAATGATGTTTCTTTTTTTCTACAGGCGGATTAATAAGAAGTTGATTAATCCGGAGATAATAGTCCTCAATTTTCTTATTGATCTTATCAAATAAGGCATTTAGCGTTTTTATATCAGTTTTAGCCCTAAGAGCATTTTCCAGCTCAGTGAGAAGTGAGTAAACTTCAGATTTAATACTTAGAATAGCCCTATCATCAGAAGTTCCCTTGTAGGATTTGTGATCCTTGAGTATTTTATCATGGATGCTATTTAGATCATCAAGTATAGCTGCATATTCTGGTTTGGTCTGTTCGTATTTCTTTTGTTTTTCATATTCTTTAACCATTTCAAATGCATCTTCGATGTGTGTCATCATTTTCTCGACGTCCCTTGTACTTTGACTGTGTCCGTCTTTGTTATCCTCTCCAGACAGGGAGATGATTCTTCGCATGTTTTTGGGTTTTTGGTTAAGAACAAGATAGGGGGCACCAAATTGTTTATATCGGATGTTTAGGACTTCTTCTTCTTCGAGAAATGTAGCCCAGGCTTCAATGGTAGGTTGAGGAAGGCCAAGAATCTCTACAGCATCTTCCATTGACAGCTCTTTTTTCTCTTTTAGTATATCAACTAAACTGTCTACATGAGTAGTTATCGTAGTACTGTCTCCCACCATCTTTTTTTATTCTTTTATATGTTTACAATATATAAACTTTGTGTATTTTCCAGTCGATGAATTATTAGTTGTAATTTTCACCGCTCAACTCAAGCAAGATCCATCATCATACTCGTCGACAAGCAGGTCGTAGCTTAAATTATAAATTAATGACTGAGGGAGAGTAATTTTAAATTCATAGTGGTCATTACCAAGAATATCTGATGTTAGGCCATCAATATCATACAGACGATAACAGCCTGGTTTTGAGTAGTTGCAGTTCTGGTTCCACATACAATGATCCGCAAAACTATTCCTCAAGATAGTTATATCAGCTATATTGTACATAGTGTTTGTCCTCATATCTTTCCTTGTTGAAGCATTAATCATTGTAACAAGCCCACAGCATGAAGTTTCGTCCTCATTGTCTTCAAATGTCCCATTGTAAAATCTCATAAGAAATGACGGCCCCTCGTGATCATGCTTATAATCCATATTCTCCACTGATGCAATAAATGCATTAATATCATAATTCTCAGTCTGGTTAATTACAATTGGGTGCTCATAACCTCCATGATAAGCGTGCATTGGGTCAAGCAGCCCAGTAATATCAATCAAGAGATTATACTCAATATTATTACGGGACCAATTTAGTTGATCTCCTACAATCCTATAACTATCAACAGTAAATGAAATGCCAAATCGATCATATCCAGTATCTTCATTCTGATAAATAAACGGTTCATTCATACTGTATGTAAAATTATATCCATATATTTCAAGGATCATTGTTGAAAGGTTTTTTAGACGAGAAGTAAAGTCATCGTCCTCAATAATATCTGTGGACAGCACATCATCTATCAATTCTGGATTTGGCATGGTGAGAGGATTATAGAAAGTACCATTGATGAAGAGAGTAGTAAAATTTCCAACAAGGCTATTATTGTCGGGAAAGGATTTGCCCTGTTCTGCGATATATGTTGTAAGGGCAGTAAGTGATCTCCTTGCTGTATATTCAATATTTAAAGGTAAATAAACATCTTCAATTATCTGAATCAGATCATTCCCAACAGTTATCTTGTATGAGTCAATTTTTGACTGTGTATCTCCAGAAAAATATACAAGTGTATTATCCAATGAGAAATAGAAGATTAGAGCGGACATTAAAAAAATCGATACAACTGTAAAAAATAATGCTTTTCTGTTCATTTCCATAACCATACCTCAGCAACATATGGTCCCCATACCTCTCCATTATCTTCCTGACCAAAAACAATTCGCTTTGATGATATTAAAATATTTGAAGTATTATAATCTTCACTACTGTTATACATATTACGGCCCTCTACAAGGATCATTGCACCGTATTCATCTGGAACTGTTGCATTTATAAGGGTATCAATAAATTCCCAAGCATTAGCATTCGCTTCAGTATTACCTTCCAAATCAGCTTCGTAAAATTCCCCCATCTGCTGCAGAACATTATTGTTAGTATGGGTCATTTTTTCGTCTCTGATCATCTGATCGATATTTGAATAGTACAATTCTTTGATCTTTATTGTAGTAAATGAGCTTAGAATGCTGTACGAGAAGTCATAAGTTGTGACAAGTTGAGGAGAACTTATGATAGCTCCTGAAATTAAAAAGAATCCCACGACAAGTACAGTAATAGCTATCATGGCATCCAGAGTAAATATGTAACCTCTCTTTTTAAACATAAAATCCCTCTTGATTATGAAAACAATCTTAATGAACATTCCAATGTCGACAAGGTTCTAATATGATGTTTAGTATATATTATTTTCGTCCTGTCCAGACATTTATTACTGAGATAGTAATTTTTAACATCTATTAATTTTTTTCAACGATATGTGTAAATTCAACTCTAGTGGTATGATACACAAACATGAGTCTGATTATGTGACTCAATAAGGGAATTTTAGTACTGAGCAGCTTGGGTAAAGTTTTTAAACATTAATCCGTTACTGCTTATGCACGGGGACGTAGTATAAACCACTAAATCTGTCCAATACAGGTTTTGATGGGTACATCCTGGCTAGAATAGGTGGCTCCAGTCAATGGAGCGATGAGCTGCCGAAACCCAAAAGGTTTTGTCAGCAGTGATAAACCTTAGGTCTGTTGAAGCCATTGCTTCAAGGAAGAGACCACCGGATCTGGGTTCGAATCCCAGCGTCCCCATATTTATTCTTCTGGTATCGAACTCAATTCAAGATTATTTAGTCCTGATTCTGTTAAAAAAAATCTTTAAATTCGGACGCAGTTGTTCTGGTAACTCAAAAAATTTTTGATTCTGATGACGGCTCCCAGCGACCCCGTAATTCATGATCCCATTGCAACTATGTGATCAATTTAGCAAAGGGGGGTCATGACCATTGTTCAGATGTTCATTTCTTTGGTGAAATTCAATTGCACTCATTGAAGCCATATTGTCTGCAAGTGTACAAATTGTCTCTTTTGCGATATCATGTTTCAGATGAAAGAACAAAGGGTCTGTTATTTGAGCAGACACCTCAACCGTAGACCATGCAGAATCATCATAACTGCCAACAAAGACAGGAACCCCCTGATCATCAATAAGGTCCAGCCAGGCTGTCATGTTTGGCGCTGTAGCATATTCCATTCTTGCCCTACTGTATGCATCAACCATGCATTCAAGTGCCACTGAATACATCCTGAATGCATCTTCCTTCCTGGCAAAATATGCTGAGTGTTGGTACATCCCGTCACATGTATAGAACAGTTCGTGATCTTTGACACCAGGATTATGAAAAATTCCTTGGTCCTCGTTGATTTTTCTGGTGGCAAGACAGTAAGTCTTATCAATTTCTGGTTTTATATGCGATACGATACTATCACATTGTCCAATTTGGGATGCCCATCTGTTGAAATAGTCTAATCGTACCTGTTTAAAGGCTTCAATAAAATACTCAAGGGAAACAGTTGATCCAAAACCTGGAATAATAGTATTTATCTCATGATGGTTCCTTTCTACTCTTATCTCTGGTATTGAATGAAGCTTATCGTCAATGAATCTTGTTGAAGCATGTTGTGGCCTAAGTTCAATAACATAAGTCCCCTCAGGAAGTATTACTCCATAGTTATGTCTTGTTATAGAATCTGTTGGCAGATATAACCTATCATGGCTTTGGATATGCAGGTCAACCACTTTAATCAATTCTGTTTCTTCAAATATATATACTTTGCGTTTTGAAGGGGTGTGGGACATAAAGAATTATGCTAGCCAATGAAGATTATGCCACAGGCTCGTTAAAGTATTAGCAGTATCAATTCTGTCACCCCTTTTCTGTCCCAGTTTCCAACCAATTCGTCTCTTATCCTCAGCAAATCCAC